>JALVVO010000066.1 GCA_027023345.1 Thermaceae bacterium | reverse complement strand
GGCTCGGCGGCGGGGGGCGCCTCGGGCGGGGCCTCCTCCTCGCCGATGCCCAGCCCCGAGAGCAGGTCGTCCAGGTCGCGTTTCTTCTCCTCCATGCTCCTATTATCCCCCCGCGCCGGCGGCGAGCTGGCGATTGATCATCCACTGCTGCAAAAGGCCGATCAGCGTCGAGAAGACCCAGTAGAGGGTGACCCCGGAGGGGAACTGGAGCACGAGGTAGACGAAGAGCAGGTTCATGAAGAGGCTCTGGCGGATCGCCTCCTTGTTGCCCTGCGACATGAGCAGGGTCTGGGCGATCATCACCGCCACGTAGAGGACGGGGAGGAGGTAGTAGGGGTCGGGCAGGGCGAGGTCGGGGATCCAGAGGAAGCCCTGGCCGAACTCGTAGTTGGCGATCACCCGCCAGAGCACGAAGAGGATGGGGAGCTGGATGAACATCGGCAGGCACCCGGCGGCGGGGTTGACCTTGTGCTCGGCGTAGAGCTTCATCAGCTCCTGGTTCTTCTTCTCGGGGTCGTCCTTGTACTTCTTGTTGATCTCGTCCACGTAGGGCTTGAGCCGCTGCATCGCGGCCATCGCCTTGAACTGCTGGTGCATGAGCGGCCAGAGCAGAAGGCGCACCACCAGGGTGAGGAGCAGGATGGCAACCCCCCAGTTCCCGCTCAGGCGGTAGAAGAACTCCATCAGGGCGAGGAGCCCGAGCGAGAGCTGGCCCCAGACGTTGGGCGTAAAGAGCCCCGGCAGGTCCAAGAGCCCCTCGACGTGGTAGCGCACGAGCTCGTTCTGGCCGCCGTAGACGCGGAGCTCGCTCTTGCCGGCGGGGAGGGCGAGGCGGGCGACGGCGCCGCCGTTTTTGAGCTCGAGCTTGGCGGCGAGCGGCGCCCGGGGGACGAGCACGAAGGCGAACCCGGCCTTGGCCTTCGTCTGCATCGCCAGGTAGCGGGCCTTCCCCTCGCCGGCGGGGACGGGCGCGTTCGCGCCCTCGAGGAGGAGCTTGGTCACCGGGCGGTCGGTGCCGCCGATGCCGCTCCAGACGAGCTCGCCGGGGGCGTTGAGCTCGAGGGCGAGGGTGGCACTGTAGCGCTCCAAGGGGATGCGCCAGGTCACCCGCGCGCCCTCTCCGGAAAAGCGCGCCACCAGCGCCCCGTCCTCGGAGGTGAAGTCCTCGGCCTTGAGCGCGATCCCGGCGAGGCCCGGGGACGGCAGGCCGGGGCGGATCAGGTTCGCGGCCCGGGCGTAGTCCCGGATCTCCCGGCCCTTAAACCGCTTGACGTACCAGCCCACGATCCGGCCGTCCTCGGCGAAGGCGACGTCCATCAGGTTGGTCACCGCCACCTTCTCCGGGGTGCCGTCGCCGTTCGTGTCCACCTCGCGCCAGCCGGCCTTCAGGGCGAGGGCCGGCGCGAGCAGAAGCAAGAGGGGTACGATCCAGCGCTTCATGGGCGGGCCGCCTTTCGCGGGAAGGGGACGAAGGTGAGTTTCTCGGGAACCGGGTCGTAGCCGCCGGGGTGGAAGGGGTGGCAGCGGAGGATCCGCCGGGTAGCGAGCCAGCCGCCGGCCAAGACCCCGTGGCGGGCGATGGCCTCGTACGCGTAGTGGGAGCAGGTGGGGTGGAACCGGCAGGTGGGGCCCTTGAGCGGCGAGACCCACCGCTGGTAGAAGCGGATCAAGAGCAGGAAGAGGCGCCGCATACCGCCGGCCATTCTACCCCCCGAGCCCGCTTTTCCTGAGAAGTTCGAAGAAGTCGCGAGCGAGCTCGGCGTACTCGGCCTCGGCCGCCTCGGGCTTGGCGACGATCAAGAGCTCGGCCGGGGGCAGGTGGCTCCGCCGGACGATCTCGCGCAGGCGGCGCTTGACCCGGTTCCGGACCACCGCCTTGCCCACCTTCTTGGAGACCACGATGCCCACCCGGACCTCGGGCACGTCGAGGGGGCGCCACCGAAGGTTCAGGTAGCGCCCCCTCGCCCCCCGGGCCCGGCGGAGCCGGCGGAAGGCCGCGTCCCCCTTGAGCGATACCAGCCGGGGACGCGGACGCACGCCTAGACCGCGAGCCGCTTGCGGCCCTTTTTCCGCCTGCGGGCGAGCACCCGCCGCCCGGCCTTGGTGCGCATGCGGGCCCGGAAGCCGTGGGTTTTCTTCCGCTTCCTGCGGTTCGGTTGCCAGGTTCGTTTCATCGCTTCCTCCTCGGGGTGCGGGACGCCGGTCCCGCCAGCAGGAAAAAGGCTACCACGGGCGCGCTTTTCTTGACAAACCACCCGGTTGTTCCTAGGCTAAGTGGTGCGTCTGCCGGGATGGCGGAATTGGTAGACGCGCATGATTCAGGGTCATGTGCCCGCGAGGGCGTGTGGGTTCGAGTCCCACTCCCGGCACCAGCGCGCCCCGAGGATTCGGGGCGAAATCTTTTATCATGGCGGGCATGAAACGCGTGCTCT
The DNA here is from genome assembly GCA_027023345.1 of Thermaceae bacterium. GTDB lineage: Bacteria > Deinococcota > Deinococci > Deinococcales > Marinithermaceae > WFXV01. The sequence goes on along the minus strand of JALVVO010000066.1, from coordinate 1,324 downwards.
CGGGCATTCAACCCACCGGCGAAATCCACATCGGCAACTACCTGGGAGCCATCAAGCAGTGGATCGAGCTTGGCGAGAAGCTCGGTCGCGAGGCGCTCTTTGCCATCGTGGACTACCACGCCCTCACCAACCCCGCCGCCTACGACCCCGCCCTCCTCCCGAGGCGCACCTTCGAGGCGGCGCTCGCCAACATCGCCGCCGGCCTGGACCCCGAGCGGGTCACGCTCTTCGTGCAGTCGCACGTCCCCGAGCACACCGAGCTCGCCTGGGTCTTCACCACCCAGACCCCGCTCGGGGACCTCTTCCGCATGACCCAGTTCAAGGACAAGGCCAAGAGGCAGAAGTCGGTGCCGGCGGGGCTCCTCATGTACCCGGTCCTGCAGGCGGCGGACATCCTGCTTTACAAGGCGGACACGGTGCCGGTAGGGGAGGACCAGCTCCAGCACCTCGAGCTCACCCGCGAGATCGCCCGCCGGTTCAACCACGCCTTCGGCGAGACCTTCCCCGAGCCCAAAGCGCTCTTGAACCCCAAGGCCCCCCGGGTGCCGGGGATCGACGGCAAGGCCAAGATGTCGAAGTCCCAGGGAAACACCATCGGCATCCTCGAGGACCCGGCGTCCATCTGGGAAAAGCTCCGCACCGCTCCCACCGATCCCGCCCGGGTGCGGCGGAGCGACCCCGGGGAGCCCACCCGCTGCCTGATCTGGCGCTACCACACCTACTTCTCGCCGCCCGAGCTGGTCAAGGAGGTGATCGAGCCCGAGTGCCGCCGGGCGGGGATCGGCTGCGTCGAGTGCAAGCGGATGCTCTTCGACTCGATGATGAAGGAGCTCGGGCCCATCCAGGAGCGGGCCGCCGAGCTCAGGGCGCACCCCGAGCGGGTGCTCGAGGCCCTGGAGGAGGGCCGGAGGCGGGCCGCCTCCATCGCCGAGCCGGTGATGGAGGAGGTGCGGGAGAAGATCGGCCTCCTGCGTCCGGGGGCGCGGCCTTGGGAGGATTGATCCTTGAGCTCGAGGGCTTCCGCGGCAGCGCGGACGAGCTCCGGGCGGCGCTCAAGGCGGGGCGGCTCCGCCCGGAGGCCCTGCCGATCGGCCGGCTAGTGGCCCAGGCGCTCGCCCAGGCCGAGGGCTGGCCCCTCTTGGAGCGGGCCCGGCTCGCGCCCGAGCTCGCCGCGCTCGTGCTCTTGTGGTTGGGGGAGGAGGAGCCGGGCGAGGAGCCGGATCCCCGGGAGCGGGCCGAGCGCGCCGTGGCCGCCCTTTTGGACCTGGAGGCGGCGGCCCGGGCCCTCGCCCGGCGGGCCGAGGCGCGGCGCGACCTGATCCCC
>JALVVO010000065.1 GCA_027023345.1 Thermaceae bacterium | reverse complement strand
GCCAGAAGCCGAAAAAGCCCACGGCTAAGGCCAAAAAGGCGAGGAAAAAGGCGAGGGCGAACCCCTCGGGGAACCGCCCCCAAAGCGGCCGAGAAAGAAGGCCGGCGAGCCCCCCGGCGAGGCTCGCGAGCAGGCTCCGCGCCCCGAAGAACTGGCCCCGGTAGCCAGGGGGGATCGCCTTGCCGATGACCGGCAGGTAGGCGACGCCGCCAAGTCCCCCAAAGACGGCGAAGAGGACGAGGAAGAAAAGCAGCGCCCCGAGCACGAGGCCGGGGTGCGAGCGGGCGTAGAGGAGGGTGAGCGCCGCCAGGGTCAAGAACGCAAGGGCGCGCACCCCGATCGCCAGGTACAAAAAGACCTTCTTCCGCCGGGCGGGCTCGACGAAGAGGGCGGCGGGGATCCCCGCCAGCGCTCCGCCGAGCTGCATCCCGCCGACGAGCGCCCCCACCGCCCAGTCCGACCCGGTGAGCTGCTTGATGAAGACGGGCAGAACCGAGCTTGGGCTGGTCAGGGCGTAGGCTACCGCCAGCATCGCCCCGTGCAGGAGCCCGCCCACGAAGGCGCGTACCACCCGGTCATCCTATCGGTATCGTGGGGGGCGTGGAAGGGCTCCTCCTCTGGCACGCGCTAAAAGCGCTTCCCCCGCCGCCCCTTCCCACCCGGGGCTGGGTCTTCCCCGACGAGAAGACCGCCGCCCTCCGGGTCCCCAGGGGCTACCTCGTCCTCAGCTACCGGCCGGACCGCCCCTTTTTGGCCTTCGAGGAGGAGGTGGCGGGGGATGCCCTCCTCACCCCCTTCCAGCGGACGCTCGTCGAAAAGGCCCGCGGGGAGCTCCTTCTCTACCTGCAACCGGGCCTCGACCGCGTGGCCGTCCTCTACTTCGCCGGGGAGCGGGGGTTCGTCAGCACGCCGCCGGTGAGGCTCGTCCTCGAGGCCACCGGGCGCAACGCGAACCTCCTGCTGCTCGACCAGGCGGGCCGGATCCTCGCCCTCGACCGGCCCATTACGAAGGAGAAAAACCGCTACCGCGAGCTCCTCCCCGGAAAGCCCTACGCCCCCCCGCCGCCCTACGCGAAGCTCGACCCCCGCGCGCTCGCCGAGGACGACCTCAAGACCCTCCTCGGGAGGCCTCCCCGGGAGCTCGCCCGGCGGGTAGACGGGCTCAGCCCCCGCTTCGCCGAGGCCCTCGCCCGCGCGGCCGGGCTGGACCCCGAGGCCCCGCTAGACGAGGCCGGCCTCCGGGCCCTCGAGGAGGTGCTCGAGCGGGCGGTCCAGGACCCCGCGTTTGCCTTCTCGCTCGCGGGGGAGCTCCGCCCCGCTCCCGAGGCGAGCGAAGAGGCGCTGAAAAAGCCGATCCTCGAGGCCCTCGAAAAGGAGCGAAAGAGGCTCCTCGCCCGCCTGGAGGACCACCGGAAAAACCTCGTCCGCGCCGAGCGGGCGCGCGCGCGCCGGCACCTCGGCGAGCTCGTCCTTGCCTACGCCCACGAAATCCCAAAGGGGGCGTCCTCCGCCGAGCTCTTCGACTACGAGCGCGGCGAGCCGGTGACCGTGCCCCTCGACCCCGAAAGGACCCCGGTGGAGAATGCACGGGCCTACTTCGAGGCGGCGAAGAAGGACGAGGAGGCGGCGAGGCGAGCCGAAAAACTGCTCGCCTTGACCGAGAAGAACCTCCAGGCGCTCGAAAAGGAGCTCGCCGAGGTACAGAGGCTTTCCTACAAGGAGCTCAAAAAGCGCCTCGCCCGGCGAAAGGAGGAGGGCCCGAAAATCGGCCTTCGCTACCGGGCGCCCGGGGGCTTTTTGGTCTTCGTCGGGCGGAACGCCCGCGAGAACGTGGCCCTCCTCGAGCTCGCCCGCTCCGAGGACCTTTGGTTCCACGCCCAGGGCGTCCCGGGCAGCCACGTCATCCTGCGTACCGGCGGCAAGCCCCCGCCCTTGGAGGCCCTGCTCTTTGCCGCCCGGCTCGCCGCCTACCACTCCCGGGCCCGGGGCGAGCGGAGCGCGCCGGTGGACTACACCAGGCGAAAGTACGTGCGGAAGGTGAAAAAGGCCCCGCCCGGAACCGTCACCTACACCCAGGCGAAGACCCTTTTCGTGGACGCGTCCCTACCCGAAAACCTTGACGCGGTGTAAAATCACGGGCCGTGAAGCGGACCCTGATGATCGGCAAGATCCACCGAGCTACCGTCACCCAGGCCGACCTCCACTACGTCGGCTCGATCACCATCGACGAGGAGCTCCTGGAGGCGGCGGGAATCCTCCCCTATGAACGGGTCGAGGTCTACGACATCACCAACGGAAACCGGCTCGCCACCTACGCCCTGCCCGGGAAACGCGGTTCGGGGGTCATCGGGATGAACGGCGCCGCCGCCCGGCTGGTGCAGCCGGGGGATCTCGTCATCATCGTGGCCTACGGCCTCTTCGACGAGGACGAGGCCCGCCGCCACCGACCAGCGGTGGTGCTGGTGGACGACAAAAACCGGATTACCGAGGTGCGCCGCGGGTGACCGGAAGGTTTAAGACCTACCTCGAGCTCGTCCGCTTCGAGCACACCCTCTTCGCCCTTCCCTTCGCCTACGTGGGCATGCTGCTGGCGGCGAGGGGGTGGCCGGGGTGGGAGGTCTTCCTCTGGGTCACGGTGGCCATGGTCGGGGCCCGGACCGCGGCCATGGCCCTAAACCGCCTGATCGACTGGCAGATCGACGCCCAAAACCCCCGCACCCAAAACCGCCACCTCCCCCGGGGACTCGTGCGGCCCGGCGAGGTGCTCTTGCTCGCCCTTTTCGGCGTCGGCCTCCTGGCCCTCGCCGCCTTCAACCTGAACCCCCTGACCGCGCGGCTCCTGCCGGTGGCGGTCTTCTTCCTGGTCTTCTACTCCTACACCAAGCGCTTCACCTGGACCTGCCACTACTGGCTCGGGCTGGTCATCGGGGCGGCCGCGGCCGGCGGCTGGATCGCCGTCACCGGGCGGTTCGAGCCCGCCACCTACCTGCTCTGGGCGGCGGTGGGGCTCTGGATCGCCGGCTTCGACATCCTCTACGCCACCCAGGACTACGCCTTCGACCGCGCCCACGGCGTCCACTCGGCCCCTGCCCGCTTCGGCATCCCGCGGGCGCTCCTGCTCGCCCGGCTCACCCACTTCATCGCCTGGCTTTGCTTTTTGGCCACCGGGCTCGTCGCCGGGCTCTCGCTCTGGTACTTCCTCGGCGTGCTCTACACCGGCGCGGTGCTCGCCTTCGAACACCGGCTCGTCCGCCCCGACGACCTCTCCAAGGTGGACCTCGCCTTCTTCCAGGCGAACGTGCTCATCAGCCTAGGCATGCTGGTCTTCGTCGCCCTCGAGGTACTGCTCTAGGTAGCGCACCACCTCGGGCACGCCCCCAAGGCGGTAGCGGGCCGCGGTGGGGCCGGGTCCCACCTTGATCGTGACCCCCTGGGGGAGGGCCCGAAACATCGCCTCGTCGGTGGCGTCGTCGCCGATCGCGACCGGGGTGCGGTCCGGGTGGCGGGCGGCGACCTCCCGGGCCACCGCCCCCTTGGTGGCGCCCTCCGGCTTGATCTCGACCACCTTCTTGCCCCAAAGCACCTCGAAGCCCGGGGGCACCCGCTCGAGCACGGCTCGGGTCGCCTCCCGCGCCGCCCGCTCGTCAGGCGCCCCCCGGTAGTGGAGGGCAAGGGCCACCCCCTTGTCCTCGACCCAGAGCCCGGGGACCCGGGGCAGGCGGGAGACGAGGTCCCGAAGCTCCCGCGCCGCCCCCTCGGG
>JALVVO010000064.1 GCA_027023345.1 Thermaceae bacterium | reverse complement strand
AGCCTCGAGGGCGGGGCCTCGAGCCTGGGGTCCGCGAGCCCGAGGACGGCGAGCGCGCCCGCCAGGGGTAGGAGGAGGGCGCGGGGACGGGCGCGGAGGCGTCGGGCCCCGGCGCGCCGCCAGAGGAAGACCCCGGCGAGCCGGAGCCGCCGGGGCCGCCGCCGCTGGCTCAGCCAGAAGAGGAGCGGCAGCAGGGGAAGCAGGAGCGCGAGCCAGTGGGGGCTATGGAGCGTTACCAGCGCACCTCCGTCAACCCGTAGCTCTCTCGGCGATCGCCCTCGATCCGGGTGTAGCCGACGCCGGCGCCGACGCGCTCACCCACGAAGGCGAGGAACTTGGCCAGGCGCTGGCCGAACTCCATCATCGCTTGGAGTTCCTTGGGGTCCTCGGTAAACATCGGCATGGTGGCCACGAGCTGCTCGCCGGCCAGCTTGATCGCGGGTCCGGCGTTGGCGTAGCTAAGCATCACCGCGTCCTTCGGGTAGCGGAGAGCCAAGCGCCGGTAGGTGGGGTCCTCGGCGAGCTTGGGGCCCGCCAGGGCCTGGGCCGCGGCCTCGCTGGTGGCGAGGACGAGCCGGTCGCCGAGGTTGAAGAGGAAGACCGGCTGCCCGATGCCCAGGGTGATCCGCTTACCCCGGTAGCCGCCGACCTCGTAGCGCTCCACCTGGAACCCCCCTTCGCCCTCGGGGGTGCTGGCCGCCGCCAGCATCTGGAGCCAGGTCAAAAGCGTGGTCTCGGCGGTGAGGTCGTCCTTGGCCTCGAGGTAGATCAGCAGGTCGCCGAGGGGCTTTTGTAGGGCGAGGGCGGGGGCCTGTCCGGGAACCGCCAGCGAGACCAGGGCAAGGCGGTCGCCGAAGGCGTCGAGGTCGAGGTCAAACCCGACGCCCAGATCGGCGAGCAGCCCGTTCAGGTAGCGGGCGAGGTCGGGGAGGGGGAAGCAGTAGCTGGCCACCGAGTCGGCCTTGGGGAAGTCGGCGAGGGGCCAGGGCCGGCAGTCTTTGAGCAGGATCCCGGCGAGCTCGGGGTCGGCGTCCCGGTCCAGAGCGAAGACGCTCTTCCCCTCGAGCCCCTGCTTGACCACGGAGAGCGCGCTGGCGTAGCGCCGGGGCGTGCGAACCAGGCCGGCCAGGCGCTTGGGGACGTCCTTCCCGGCCAGGAAGGGCTGGGCCAGGGCGGCCAGGGGCGGGAAGTCGATCTGAAGCACCAGGTCGCCGTCGAGCGCGAGCTCGAGGCCCCGCTCGCCGCCGCCCTCGAAGAGCTGGGCGGCCAGGGACGAGCCCTTCGCGGGGAAGCCCGCCATCACCGCGGTGCCCTCCCGGTAGCCGGCGACGAGCTCGTACTCGTCTCCCTCCTGGCTGAGGCGCTTGAGGTTCCAGCCGCGGTACGGCTTGGTTTCGCCGAGGGTCTTCTTGAGCTCGTCGAAGAACGAGCCGGCGGCGCTGGCCGCGGGGCGGGCCAGGGCCAGGAAGCTGCCGTCGGGGTAGACGGCGAGGAGCCCTTCCTGGCCCACCGCGTCCAGGCTGGCGAGCTTCAGGAAGCGCTCGAGCTCGGCCTGGGCGTCGGGGTCCAGCTCCTCGTCGCCGAAGAGGGCGAGGAGGTCCTTGGCGGTGAGCCGCTGGCGCTCGAGCTCGGCCTGGAAGTCCACGAAGAAGGCCTTCTTGACCGCCAGGTTCCGGAGGTAGAGGGTAAAGACCGCGCCCTTCGGCGCCATCGCGGGCAGGCTCGCGGCCCAGACGGGCGCGAGGAGCAGCGCGAGGGCCAGGACGAGTAGGGGTCGTCTTTTCATAGCCTTTCGTATTGTAGCAGGCCTCAGAGGTAGTGGGCGTGAAAACCCCGCTCGCCCGCGGCCAGGGCCCGGGCGCCGAGACGGGCGAGGGCGCGGCCCGAGGGCGGGGCGTCAAGGAGGCGGCAGGGGGCGAGCGCCCGGAAGGCCTCGAGCTCGAGCTTCCCCGGCCCCCAGCGCCGCTCCTCCCCGGCGTAGAGAGCGGAGAAGACCAGCCGGTTCCGGGCGGAGACGCCGACCGCGACCTCCCGCCGTCCGCCGACCCGCGCCGCCGCCCCGGCCAGGGTGTCCACCCCCACGAAGGGCACCCCGAGGGCGCGGGCGAGCCCCTGGGCGAAGGCAAGGCCGACCCGGAGCCCGGTGTAGGAGCCCGGCCCCTGGCCGGCGGCGATGCCCTCGATCTCGGCGAGCTTCACTCCCGCCCGGTCGAGGAAGCGCTCGAGCACCGGCACCAGCATCTCCCCCTGCCGGCGCTCGGCGCGCACGGCGAGCTCGGCCTCGGGGGTGCCGAAGACCAGGTAAGGGGTCGCGGTGTCCACCGCCAGAACGCGCACCTTTCCAAGGCTATAAAGTGAGGGCATGACCTTCAAACGTTTCGCCGAGTACCTGGCGAGGATCGAGGCCGAGAGCGGCCGGCTCGAGATCATCCGCATGCTCTCCGAGCTCTTCGCCGAGCTTGCGCCCGAAGAGCTTCCCAAGGCGGTGCTCCTCCTTGTTGGCCGGGTGGCGCCGGAGTTTGCTGGGCTCGAGTTCGGCGTCGCCGAGAAGGAGGCGGCCAAGGCGCTCGCGCTCGCGGTGGGGGCGGACGAGGCCGAGGTCTGGCGGCGGGTCCGGGAGCTCGGCGACGTGGGCCGCGCGGCCCAGGAGCTCCTCCCCGAGCACGAGGGCGGGCTCCCCCTCCTCGAGGTCTTCGCCGAGCTCCTCGCCCTGGCCGAGGACGCGGGGCCGGGCTCCCAGCTCAGGAAGCGCGAGCGGCTCGCCGGGCTCTTAAAGCGGGCAAGCCCCCTGGAGGCGGTCTACGTCCTTCGCATCGTCACCGGCCGGCTCCGGCTCGGGGTGGGGGAGGCGACGATCCTCGAGGCCCTGGCCCAGGCGGTGCTCGGCGACCGCAAGAAGCGCCCCTTGCTCGAGCGCGCCTATAACCTCACCTCCGACCTCGCCTACGTCGCCGAGCTCGCGCTCGAAGGGGAGGAGGCCCTAAAGAACGTTCGGGTCCAGGTCGGCAAGCCGATCCGCATGATGCTCGCCGAGCGCCTCCCCAACGCCGAGGCGATCATGAAGAAGCTCGGCCGCCACCTCGCCGAGTACAAGTACGACGGCGAGCGGGTCCAGGTCCACTTCGACGGCGAGCGGTTTTGGGTCTACTCCCGCCGGATCGAGAACATCACCCACCAGTACCCCGACCTGCTCGAGGCCTTTCGCGCCCATTTGAAGAAGCCCTACATCCTCGAGGCCGAGGCGGTGGTCTTCGACCCCGACACCGGCGAGCTGCTTCCCTTCCAGTTCGTCCTGAACCGGAAGGTGAAGCACCTCACCCCCGAGCTTTTGGAGAAGTACCCGGTCAAGGCCTTCGTCTTCGAGCTCCTTTACCTGGACGGCGAGGTCCTGGTGGACCTCCCCCTCGTCGAGCGGCGCGAGCGGCTCGAGGCCTTCGTCCCCAAGACCGACCGCTTCGAGCCGAGCGAGCGCCGCTGGATCGAGAGCGCGGAGGAGCTCGAGGCCTTCTTCGACGAGGCCCTCGAGGTCGGTGACGAGGGGCTGATGTGCAAGCGCCCCGACGGCAACTACGAGGCCGGCAAGCGGGGTTTCAAGTGGGTCAAGTTCAAGCGGGCTGCCGGCGGCCGCCTCGCCGACACCCTCGACCTGGTGGTGGTCGGCGCCTGGTGGGGGCGCGGGCGGCGCAGCGGCACCTACGGCTCGCTCCTGGTGGCGAGCTATAACCCCGAGGAGGACCGCTTCGAGACCGTCACCAAGGTG
>JALVVO010000063.1:520-15473 GCA_027023345.1 Thermaceae bacterium | reverse complement strand
ACCTATGACCCCCACACCCCACACCCCACATCCCACTTCCCGGATTTGGAAGTTCGGCGACGACATCAACACCGACGACATCCTGCCCGGCAAGTACGCCCCCTTCATGGTCGGCGAGGACCGCTTCCACACCTTCGCCTTCGCCCACCTGCGCCCCGAGTTCGCCCGCGAGGTGCGGCCGGGGGACGTCCTCGTCTTCGGCAGGAACGCCGGGCTCGGCTCCTCCCGGGAATACGCGCCCGAAGCGCTCAAGAAGCTCGGCATCCGGGCGGTGATCGCCAAGTCCTACGCCCGGATCTTCTTTCGGAACTTGGTGAACCTGGGGATCGTGCCCTTTATCGCGGAGGAGGTGGTGGACCTGCTAAAAGACGGCGACCGCGTGCGGCTCGACATCGAAGCGGGAAGGCTTCTCCGCGGGGACGAGGTCTTTCGCCTCACGCCCCCGCCCGCCTTCCTTATTAAGGCTTTGAAGGCCGGTTCCATGCTCGAGTACGTCAAGCGCCACGGAAGGTTTCCGGCCGAGTAAAGTAGGGGTAATGGAGGTCCTCTGCCCGGTCTGCGAAGCCGAGCTCGCGGTGGAAGCCCTCGAGGAGGGCGCGGTGCTCGAGTGCGACGCCTGCCACGCGGTGGTGGAGGTGGTGAGCGTCGAGCCTCTCGAGCTCCTCCTCGTCGAGGGCGGCGAGGGGGTCATGGTCGAGTGCCCCCGCTGCGGCTTCGTCTTCAAGACCTACGAGGACGGCTACGCGATCTGCCCGGAGTGCGGGCACCAGTTCGCGATCGACGAGGAACCCTTGGAGGAGTGGGAATGAAGGTGACCGTGGAGTGCCCGGAGTGCGGTGCGACGATCGAGATCGAGGACCCGGAGCTCGGCGAGCTCGTGATCTGCGACGCCTGCGGCGCCGAGCTCGAGGTGGTGAGCGTCGAGCCCGTGAAGCTCGAGCCCGCCCCCGAGGAAGCGGAGGATTGGGGGGAGTAAGCCGTACGTGGTACGTGGTGCGTAGTGCGTTGTTAAAGCCCCACTACGCACCACGTACTACGCACCACGCACCCTATGCTTGCCATCCTCTACGACCGCATCCGCGGCGACGAGCGCATGCTCTTCGACGCCGCATTTGAGCTCGGCATCCCCTGGAAGAAGGTCTACCTCCCCCAGCTCCGCATGGAGCTCGGGGCGCGGCCGGACGCGCTCAAAGAGGTGACCGTGGGTCTCGAGCGCTCGGTCAGCCAGTCGCGGGGGCTCGCCGCCGCGCGGTACCTCGAGGCCCTGGGCCTCCCCGTGGTGAACCGGCCCGAGGTCATCGAGGCCGCCGGCGACAAGTGGGCGACGAGCACCCAGCTAGCGAGGGCAGGGGTGCCCCAGCCGCGGACCGCCCTCGCGGTCAGCCCCGAGGAAGCGATCGCCCTCGCCGAGGACTGGGGTTACCCCGTGGTGCTGAAACCGGTGGTCGGCTCCTGGGGCCGGATGGTCTCCAAGGCCAACGACCGCGACGCGCTCGAGGCGATCCTCGAGCACAAGGCCTTCATGGGCTACCAGCACCAGCTTTACTACCTGCAGGAATACGTGGAAAAGCCGGGGCGCGACATCCGCGTCTTCGTGGTCGGCGACGAGGCCATCGCTGCCATCTACCGCAAAAGCGCCCACTGGATCACCAACACCGCCCGCGGCGGCGAGGCCGAGAACTGCCCGGTGACCGACGAAATCTTCGAGGTCAGCGTGGCCGCCGCCCGGGCGCTTGGAGGCGGCGTCCTCGCCATCGACCTCTTCGAGTCCGAGCGCGGCCTCCTCGTCAACGAGGTCAACCACACCATGGAGTTCAAGAACTCGGTGCGCACCACCGGGGTGAACATTCCGCGAAAGATCCTCGAGTACGCCTGGAAGCAGGCCGCGGGGTGATCGCTTGCCGAGGCCCTTCTACACCGTAGGCCACGGACGGCTTTCCGCCCGGGAGCTCACCGAGCACCTCAAGGCTTGCGGCGTGGACCTGGTGGTGGACGTCCGGGCCGTGCCCTTTTCCCGGGCGAATCCCGAGGCCAACCAGCAGGCCCTGGCCAAGGCCCTCATGGAGGCGGGCATCGGCTACCTCTGGATGGGCGACCGGCTCGGCGGCAAGCCCCGGGGCAAAAAGGGCGCCCTCGACGTGGCCGCGAGGCTCGCCGACCCCCGCTTCTGGGAAGGGATCGAGATCCTTCTTCAGCTCCGCGAAGAGGGGCAGACCCTCGCCCTCCTCTGCGCCGAGGAAAACCCCCGCCGCTGCCACCGGCGCTTCCTCGTCGCCCGCGCCCTGCTCGAAAAGGGCGTCCCGCCCGAGGAAGTGCGCCACATCCGCCACGATGGCCGCGTCGAATCCGAGGCCCAGATCCAGGCCGAGGAGGCCCCGCTCTTCCGCGGCGAGCTCCCCTAGCCTGCAGTTCGCTCACGCCGTGAGCGAAATTCGCTCATCCAATAGGACATATCCAACAACCGCCATTTGCTCATCATGCTCTGGCCATGAAACCAGAGCACCTGAGCAGGTTTCCCATATCTCGAAAACTAGATAAAATACAAAGCTAATCAATGCTTGTAGTACTCCTCGATAAGCGCATTGTTGAGCGCTTGAACTAAATTTCGGGCTCTATTGTACTCACCGAAAGAATACTTTTCATACTCTTTACTTTGCTCTTCCAACGAAACCTTCTTAAGATGAATATTATTCCGCTGTTCGCGCAGCCAGTGCAATCCCTCAGCAAGATCTTGTGAAAGTACGGATTCCTTGTGCAAACACCTGATCATTTCATAAAACGTAGCATCCTCTGAACATTTTAGCGAACCTCCCGATGACTGGATAAAGCCTACCATCATCGCTTCGGCGATACTTGCAAAAACTAAGATGCCCGTTTTGTTATGAATACTGAGAATAGAAAGCCCTATATCGAACCAGTTCGACATCCATCGAAGCAAGTCGGTGTACTGGAATGCGTAAGATATGTTTCTTTTTAGAATAGGATCTACTACAAAGGGTAGCCTTTCCTCAAATTCGTTTAGTTTCCTTATATACCCGCGAGGGAAGCGAATACCAAGTCTGCCAGGCTCTTGCACTTTTCCTTCACCCAGAAGCAAGTTATGTATTTCTTGGAGATCCCTGCTAACCCTGTTTACCAACACTTCAAGTTCATTCACTTCAAGTTCATTCATAGCTACAACTTAGCACTTTGCCTGACACACAAGTCTCGAAATTTCACACCAAGGAAATGAGGCTGGACGAACGAACGCTATGATTGTGTCATGTACCGGCTCTCCACCGTCATCGTCGGCGCTTCTGGCTACGCCGGGGGCGAGTTTCTTCGGCTTGCGCTCTTGCACCCCTACCTCGAGGTCGTCCAGGCCACCTCAAGAAAGCACGCCGGCGTTCCCGTCCCCTTCGTCCACCCGAACCTCCGCGGCCTCACGAACCTGAAGTTCACGAGCCCCGACGCGATCCAAGAAGCCGACCTCGTCGTCCTCGCCCTGCCCCACGGGCTCGCCGCCAAGGAGTTCGAGAAGTACGCGGGAGGTGCGAAGTACGTCATTGACCTCTCCGCCGACTTTCGCCTAAAGCGCGCGGACCTCTACGAAAAGTACTACGGCGGGCCCCACCCCCGGCCGGATCTCCTTCCCAAGTTCGCCTACGCGAACCCCGAGGTGAACCGCGAAGAGATTTTGCAAAAGGACTACCTTGCCGGCGCCGGCTGCAACGCCACCGCCACGCTGATCGCCCTTTACCCCCTTTACAAGACCGGCGTCGTGAAGCCCGGGCCGGTTTTCGTCACCGTGCTGGTGGGCACCTCCGAGGGCGGCGCCGAGCCCAGCGCGGCCAACCACCACCCCGAGCGCGCCGGCTCCTACCGGGTCTACAAGGCCACCGGGCACCGCCACACCGCCGAGGTGATCGAGTACCTCCCCGGCGAGGTCGAGGTCCACATGACCGCGATCGCCACCGACCGCATCCGGGGGGTGCTGATGACCGCGCAGCTCTTTTTGCAGGATGGCCTCAGTGAGCGCGACGTCTTCTCCGCCTACCGCGAGGTCTACCGGGACGCCCCCTTCGTGCGGGTCGTCAAGCAAAAGCGGGGCCTTTTCCGCTACCCCGATCCCAAGGTCGTCGAGGGAACGAACTTCGCTGAGGTGGGGTTTGAGCTTGAGCCCGACACCGGCCGGCTGGTGGTGATCTCGGCGATTGACAACCTGGTCAAAGGCACCGCCGGCCACGCCATCCAAGCGCTGAATATCCGCATGGGGTGGGACGAGAAGGCCGGGCTGGAATGGCCGGGGCTCCACCCCTAGGGGGCGTAGACTGGGGCATGTCCTACCCCAAAATCGAGGGCGCTTCCCTCCTCGCCCGCTTCCTCACCCCCGAGGTCTTTGATGCCCTCAAGGACCGCGAGACCTACTTCGGGGTCCGGCTCGAGCACCTGATCGCCTCAGGGATCCAAAACCCCGACTCGGCGATCGGCGTCTACGCCGGCGACGAGGAGAGCTACGAGGTCTTTGCGCCCCTTCTTGACCCCATCATCGCCGCCTACCACGGCTTTGGACCCGAGGACCGGCATGCTTCGGACCTCGACCCCGCCCACCTCGAGGTCGAAAACCCCGACCCCGAGGGCCGCTTCGTCCTCTCCACCCGGATCCGGGTGGCGCGGAACCTTTGCTGCTTCCCCTTCGGCCCGGTGATCGATCGGCGCGAGCGGCGGATGGCCGAGCGCGCCATCGTGCGGGCGCTTTCCACCCTCCCCGGGGAGCTCGCTGGGGAATACCAACCCCTTTCCGCCATGGACGAGGCCACAAAGAAGCAGCTCGTCGAGGCCCACCTCCTCTTCAAGGCCGAGGACCGCTTCCTCGAGGCCGGGGGCTTCAATCGCGACTGGCCGGATGCCCGCGGCGTCTTCATGAATAAGGCGAGGACCTTCCTCGTCTGGCTGAACGAGGAGGACCAGCTGAGGATCATCAGCATGGAAAGGGGCGCCGACCTGAAAAGCGTCTTTTCGCGCCTGGCGAGAGCCCTAAAGCTCCTCGAAGCGCGCCTTACCTTCGCCTACTCTGAGCGCCTCGGCTACCTCACCAGCTGCCCCACCAACCTGGGCACGGCGATGCGAGCGAGCGTCCACATCCGCCTTCCCCACCTCGCCGAGGACGAGGTCAAGGCCATCGCCCGTGCCCACGGCCTCCAGGTCCGGGGCACCCACGGCGAGCACACCGAGGCCGAAGGCGGGGTTTATGACGTCTCCAATAAGCGACGCCTCGGGGTCACCGAGGTCGAGGCCATCACCCAGCTTGCGAAGGGAGTCCAGGCGCTCATCCAGGCCGCGGGGTAAGATGGGGCATTATGCGAAAAGGGTCCACAATGGCCGCGGCGCTGGCCGTCCTTCTGTTCGCGGCCTGCCGCTCGGGGGCCCCGCCGCCGCCCTACCTGCTCGGGGTCCACGTCGCCGAGACCGAGGCGCCGGCGGCGTTTTTGGCAAGGCTCGACCGGGCCGCGGCGCTCGGGGCCCGAGTCGTGCGCGTGCCCGTGGACTGGGCCGCGCTCGAGCCCGAGGAAAAGGGCACCTTCGACTCCGTCTACCTTAGCGAGGTCAGGGCGCGTTTTATGCACGCCGAGGAGCTCGGCCTTTCCGCCGTGCTGCTCCTCTCCCAAAGCCCGCCCTGGGCGAGCGGAAGCGACGATCCCCCCGACCCGCCTAGGCCCGAGCACTACGCCGACTTCGCGGGCGCCCTGGTGCGGCTGGTTGCGGCTGTGGGGCCGGAGCGGGTGGCCGCGGTCGAGGTCTGGAACGAGCCCAACAGCATCGAGTTCTGGGGAAACGTGAAGCCCCGCGAGGGCACCTACGTCCTGGTACCGCTCGACCACGCTCGCGAGTACGCCGGCCTCCTGAACGCGACCTACGACGCCATGAAGCGCCGCCTTCCCGAGCTCCCCGTGCTCGGCGGCTCCCTCGCCGGCGCCGACCTCGAGTACCTGAAGGCGCTCTTTGAGGCCGGCGCCCGGATGGACGCCCTCGCCCTTCACCCCTACGCCGGCCCCGACGAGCGGGACGGCCCCCACCACGGCTTCGCCCAATACCCCAACCAGTGCAACGAGGAAGACCCCCTCTCCCCGCCCTGGTGCTTCGAGGGCGGGCTCGACTGGATCCGGGAATGGCTCGACGAAACCGGTCGGGCTGAGCTCGAGCTCTGGCTCACCGAGTTCGGGGTCGCGAGCGGCAGGGAGTGGGGCGAGGCGGGAAGCGAGGAAGAGCAGGCCCGCCACCTCGCAATCGCCCTCGACCTGCTCGAAAAGCACGCGCCCCGCTGGAAGGTCCGGGCCGCCCTTTGGTACCGCCTGGTGGACGAGGGCGGCGACCGCTATGGCCTCCTTCGCGAGGACGGGAGCGAAAAGCCCGCCGCCCGGGTCTTTCGGGAACGCGCCCCCTAGCCAAAACCCACTCGTTGCAAGAAAATGCGGGGCGTGGAAGACGGGCTGATCGTCGTCAAGGTAGGAGGCGCCGAGGGGATTAACTATGAGGCCGTGGTCGAGGACGCCGCCCGGCTCTGGAAGGAGGGGACGCGGCTTATCCTGGTCCACGGCGCGAGCGCCGAGACCAACAAACTCGCCGAGGCCCTCGGCCACCCGCCGAAGTTCCTCACCCACCCCGGGGGCATGACCTCCCGCCTAACCGACCGAAAGACCCTCGAGATCTTCGAGATGGTCTACGCCGGGAAGATGAACAAGTACCTGGTCGAGCTCTTCCAACGACGCGGCGTGAACGCGGTGGGGATGAGCGGTCTCGACGGCCGCATCTTCGAGGGCAAGCGCAAAAAGGCCATCAAGTACGTGGAAAACGGCAAGGTCAAGATCCACCGCGGCGACTACTCGGGCTCGGTGGAGCGGGTGAACAAGGAACTCCTCTCCCTCCTCCTCGAGCACGGCTATTTGCCGGTCCTCACCCCGCCGGCGGCGAGCTTCGAGGGCGAGGCGATCAACACCGACGGCGACGTCGCCGCCGCCCGGGTCGCCGAGGCCTTCCAGGCGCGGGCGCTTATTTACCTTTCGAACGTCCCCGGTCTGCTCAAAAATTTCCCCGACGAGGATAGCCTCATCCCCGAGATCCCCGCCGCCGAGGTCGAGCGCTACATGGCCTTCGCCGAGGGGCGGATGAAGAAGAAGGTCCTTGGCGCCGCCGAGGCGGTGCGCGCCGGGGTGGGTCGGGTGGTCTTCGCCGACGCCCGCAAGGACCGCCCCATCGCCCGCGCCCTCGCCGGGGAGGGGACGCAGATCCACTAGGGCTTGACCCGTTTCGTTTATTTCGAATACTCTGGGCCCCGGGAGATAGGATGCCTGCGCACGTGCTCGAACTAGGCCCCGCGTCGCGGGAAGCGATCGCCGATTTGCGCAATAGGCTCCGCGAGGCCGTCATCTCGCCCGAGCTCAAGGGAAAACTTTTTGCCCTTCTCGACCTTCTCGAGCGCGGCGAGCCGGTCGCCATCCTACCGCTCGAGGCCGAGCTCACCACCCAGCAGGCCGCCGACCTACTCGGCGTCTCGCGCCCCCACCTGGTCAAGCTCCTGGAAGCGGGCGAACTTCCTTTTCGCCGGGTGGGCCGGCACCGCCGCGTTCGGATGCGGGACGTGCTGGCCTTTCGCGAACTTCTCCGCGAAATGCGGCACCGGGCCCTCGACGAGCTCACCCGCGAGGCCGAGGAGCTTGGACTCTACGAATAGAATCCTCGCGTGGGACCGCGGGCCTTCCTCGACGCCTCGGTACTTTACTCTGTTGCGGTAACCGATCTTCTTCTTAGGTTGGCCGCCGAAGAGCTCTTCGAACCCCTCTGGTCCCTCAAGGTGGAGGCGGAGTGGACTCGCCGCCTTTTGGAAAAGCGCCCCGATCTCAAAGCGGACCGCATTCAACGGCGAGCCAATCGCATGAGGGAACACTTTTCCCGCGCCGTGGTCCCCCAAAGCGCGTACCTACCCTACCTGAGCAAAATCGAGCTCCCCGACAAGGGCGACCGCCACGTGGTGGCCGCGGCCTTCGCGGGAGGCGCCGAGGTGCTCGTCACTTACAACCTTAAGGACTTTCCCGAAGCGGCCCTCGCTCCTTTCGAGCTCGAACCGCTCCACCCGGACGCGTTTCTCACCGATTTGCTGGAAGCGGAGATCCGGGCGAACGGCCAGCCTCGCCGCACCCTCGCGGGAATCCGGGCGCTGCGCGCCGCCTTGCAAAATCCCCCAAGCCCCGAGGCCTGGCTCCGCGCCATCGCGGAAAAACACGAGCTCCGAAACTTCGCCCGAGCGCTCCAAAGCTTTCTCGGGCAGATTTGACACCGTCGCTTTTCTACTCATAGATTGCGGCCATGGACTGGCTATCCATCGAAAAGCGCCACGACTCCGGCGTCTACGCCAAGTCCGATTTCGTCATCGTCCGGGGCGAGGGGGCCTACGTCTGGGACGCCGAGGGCAACCGCTACCTCGACCTGATCAACGGGATCGGGGTGGGCTTCTTGGGCCACCGGCACCCGGCGGTGGTAGAAGCGATCAAGAAACAGGCCGAAACCCTCGCCGTCTTGCCCCAGGTCTTCGCCAGCGACCGCCGCGCCGAGTTCTATAAAACCCTGGTCGAGACGCTTCCCGAGCCCCTTACCCGGGTCTTCCCCACCAACTCCGGCACCGAGGCGGTGGAGGCCGCGCTCAAGTTCGCCCGCGCCGCCACCGGCAAGAAGAAGTTCGTCGCCGCCATGCGCTCGTTCCACGGCCGGAGCTTCGGCTCGCTCTCCATCACTTGGGAGAAGAAGTACCGCGAGCCCTTCAAGCCCCTGGTCGAGCCGGTGGAGTTCATCCCCTATAACGACGTGGAGGCGCTCGAAAAGGCGGTGGACGGCGAGACCGCGGCGGTGATCCTGGAACCCGTCCAGGGCGAGGGCGGGGTGCGGCCGGCGACCCCGGAGTTTTTGCAGGCGGCCCGGGAGGTCACCCGCGAAAAGGGCGCCCTCCTCGTCCTCGACGAGATCCAGACCGGCCTCGGCCGCACCGGCCGCATGTATGCCTTCGAGCACTACGGGGTGGTGCCCGATATCCTGACGCTCGCGAAGCCCCTGGGCGGGGGCTTTCCCCTCGGCTCCATGGTCACCACCGACGAGATCGCGGACCGGATGCCCAAGGGCGCCCACGGCTCCACCTTCGGCGGCAACCCGCTGGCGATGGCGGCGGGGACGGCGGCGGTCCGCGCGGTCTGGGAGGGGCGGCTATGGGAGCGGGCCGAGCGGCTCGGCGCCGTGTTCATGGAAGCGCTCCGGGCCATCGAGAGCAAAAAGGTCCGCGAGGTCCGGGGGCTCGGGCTGATGGTGGGGGTCGAGCTCAAGGAGAAGGCCGCCCCCTACCTGAAGCGCCTCGCCGAGGAGCACAAAATCCTTACCATCCAGGCGGGCCCCAACGTGATGCGCTTTCTGCCCCCGGTGGTGGTGACGGAGGAGGAGCTTTTGGGCGCCGCAAGAGCGGTAGCGGAGGTGCTAAATGAAGGGGGTAGGAAGTGGGATGTGGGGGGTAAGAAAAAAACGACCCGCTTCCCACAACCCACTTCCCACATCCCACACCCCACATCCCACACCCTGAAAGGAGCATCGTGAGCTTCCCTCCCCTCCCCTACGACCCCAGGAAGGAGCCGATCCGCTTTTTGAAGGAGGCCCTCGAGATCCCCTCGCCCTCGGGGCAGGAGCGGCTCGTGGCCCAGCACTTCGTGCGGGGCATGAAGGCGATGGGGATGAAGGCCTGGGTGGACGAGGCCGACAACGCCCGCGGCGTCTGGGGGGAAGGGCCCCTAGAGGTCGCCCTCGTCGGCCACATCGACACCGTACCCGGCGAGGTCCCGGTGCGGGTCGAGGGCGACAAACTCTTCGGCCGGGGCGCGGTGGACGCCAAAGGGCCCTTCGCCGCCTTCGCCCTCGCCGTGGGTAGCCTGCCCCCGGACCTCAAGGACCGGGTGACGATCCACGTGGTCGGCGCCACCGAGGAAGAGGTGCCCTCCTCCAAGGGCGCCCGGTACGTGGCCAAGCAGCTAACGCCCGACTTCGTGGTGATCGGCGAGCCCTCCGGCTGGGAGGGGATCACCCTCGGCTACAAAGGCCGGATCCTAGTTCGGGTGCGGCGGGAGAAGGACCACTTCCACTCAGCCCACCACGAGCCCAACGCCGCCGAAGAGCTCGTCAGCTACTTCGTAGCCATGAAGTCCTGGGCCGAGGCCTACAACATCGGCCAGCGGCCCTTCGACCAGGTGCAGTACTCGCTCCGCGACTTCCGGGTCGAGGAGCCCGAGATGCGCCAGGTGGCGGAGCTCTTCTTCGACCTCCGCCTGCCTCCCCGCCTCCCCCCCGAGGAGGCGATTCAGAAGCTCCTCTCCCTGGCCCCGCCGACCCTCGAGTTCCATTTCTGGGGCAAGGAGGTCGCCTACAAGGGCGAGAAGGACACCCCGCTCTCCCGCGCCTTCCGGGTCGGCGTCCGCAAGGCCGGGGGCCGCCCGGTCTTCAAGTACAAGACCGGCACCTCGGATATGAACGTCCTCGCCCCCCACTGGCCGGTGCCGATGGTGGCCTACGGCCCCGGCGACTCCGCCCTCGACCATACCCCCTTCGAGCACGTCCTGATCCCCGAGTTCGAAAAGGGGGTGGCGGTGCTGAAGGAGGCGCTCACCTTCCTTGCCACCAAAGCAGCCACCAGGCCTGGTGGAGCCGGTCCCGCGCGTCCCTGAAGGAGAGCCAGGCCACCGGATAGGGTCCGCCGGCTCCGATCCGATCGGGGAACGTGGGCAAAAGGCGGACCTCGCTAGCCGGCCTCGACTCGGCGCAAGCGCCCCCGCTGCTCGCTCCCCCCTCGCGGAAGACCGCGCCGACGAGGAGGAGCGGGCAACCTTCCGAAGTGCTGTAGCCAAAGACCACCACCGCCGGGCCCTCGCCGTGGCTTCGGGCTTGACCCACCCGCCGGCCGTCGAGGTAGCGCTCGAGCACAACCTCGGCCCGCCCGGCCAAGCCCAGCCTCAGGGCCAGCGCGTGCTCGGGCGCGGGGGAGGCGCCGCGCGTGCGGAAGTCCGGCACCGGCACCGGGACCGCAGGCGCCCCCGCCCAAACCAGGCCAAGAAACAGAACCGCGCTCCACGCCTTCTTGAACATGCCCCAGTTTACCCCGCGACCTGCCGGTAGGCCTCGTACTCCGCCACCCCCACTGCCACCGCCAGGTTCAGGGAGCGCACCGGCCCCGGGGTGGGGATTTTGAGCGAGGGAAAGCGAGCCAGCACCTCGGAGGAAAGCCCCCGGGTCTCGGGGCCGAAGAGCAGCCAGTCCCCCTTTTGGAAGCGGACCGCGTAGAGCGTGCGCTGGGCGCGGGCGCTGAAGGCAAAGACGCGGGCGCCCTCGGGCAAGCTCTCCAGGAAGGCCGCCCAAGAGTCGTGGAGGACGTAGCGAAGGTGCCTCCAGTAGTCGAGTCCGGCCCGGCGCATCCGGGGATCGCCCCAGCGGAAGCCGAAGGGGCGGACCAGGTGGAGCTCGGCCCCGAGGGCCACCGCGGTCCGGGCCACGTTGCCGGTGTTCTGAGGGATCTCGGGCTCGACGAGGACGATTCGGACCACGCCCGAAGCCTAACTCCGCTTGCGCCCGGCTCGCCCGCCCCCGTACACTTAGGGCCGGTAGTTTCTGAGCGTTCGGTGAAGCGCTCTTGGGGGTGATGCTGAATCAGGGAGCATAGGATCAACGAGGAAATCCGCGTCCGGCAGGTGCGGCTCATCGACGAAAGCGGTCAGCAACTCGGAATCGTGGACACCCGCGAGGCCCTAAGAATCGCACAGGAAAAGGGCCTCGACCTTGTTTTGGTAAGCCCGGCGGCCAAGCCGCCGGTGGCCCGGATCCTGGACTACGGCAAGTGGCGCTACGAGCAGCAGCAGCAGGAGAAGGAGCGCCGCAAGAAGCAAAAGAAGCAGGAGATCAAGGCGATCAAGTTCCGGGTCAAGGTCAGCGAGCACGACTACCAGACCAAGCTCAAGCACGTCCGGCGCTTCCTCGAGGACGGCCACAAGGTCAAGGTGACGATCATGTTCCGAGGCCGGGAGATGGCCCACCCCGAACTCGGCAAGAAGATCCTCGACCGGGTCGCCGAGGACCTCAAGGAGATCGCCACCGTGGAGATGCCGCCCCAGCTCGCCGGCCGGGACATGAACATGGTCCTCGCCCCCATCGCGAAAAAGTAGCGCGTGTGGTAGACTAGCGGGCGCTGCGTCCGGGCCAAAGATCCCCAGGGGACCCCGGCCAGCGGAGGTGAAGCATGCCGAAGATGAAGACCCATAAGGGCGCCAAAGGGCGGGTCAAGGTCACCGCCCGCGGCAAGGTGGTGGCGTACAAGACCGGGAAACGCCACCTCAACTACAAGAAGTCGGGCAAGACGATCCGGCTCAAAGGCAAGAAGTTCGTGCTCTTTAAGGGCGACGCCCGCAAGTTCCGGGTGCTCCTGCCCTACGACTGGAGGTAAGCGATGCCCCGCGCCAAGACCGGTGTCGTTCGCCGTCGCCGCCACAAGCGGCTCCTGAAGCGGGCCAAGGGGTTCTGGGGGCTTCGCTCGATCTCCTACCGCCGGGCCAAGGAAACCCTCCTGAACGCCGCCGAGCACGCCTACGCCGACCGAAAGAAGAAGAAGCGCGACTACCGCAAGCTCTGGATCGCCCGGATCAACGCCGCTGCCCGGCAAAACGGGATGCGCTACTCGGAGTTCATGCACGGGCTGAAGCTCGCGGGCGTCAAGCTAAACCGAAAGGTCCTCGCTGACATCGCCGTGCGCGACCCCGAGGGCTTCAAAAAGCTCGTCGAGGTCGCGTCCAAGGCCCGGGGCTAAGCCCGGGAACCGGCGCGCGGGGCCGCGCGGCCCCGCGCGTATACTTTTCCGGAAGTGGCCGAGCTCTACGTCTTCCTCACCGCGATGGCGCCGGTCGTCGAGCTCCGGGGGGCCTTGCCGCTCGGGGTGGCGCTCGGGCTTCCGGTCTGGGAGGCCTTTCTTTGGGCGGTGCTGGGCAACTTGCTGGTGGTGCCCGCGCTGCTTGCGCTGCTGCCCTGGGGGATCGGGACACTTGAACGCTACCCCCCCTTCAAGCGGCTTTGGGACGCGCTCGAGGCCCGGGTCCGCCTGAAGGGTGAGGAGAAGGTCCAGCGCTACGGCGCCCTCGGCCTCTTCCTCTTCGTCGCCCTCCCCCTGCCCGGCACCGGGGCCTGGACCGGGAGCGTGCTCGCGGTGGTGCTAGGGGTCAAAAAGCGCTACGCCCTTCCTGCGATTTCCGCCGGCGTGGTCGCCGCCGGGGTGTTGGTGGCGCTGGCGAGCGCGGGGGTGCTCGAGGGCCTTCGCTTCCTGGTAAGGTAGCGCCGATGGAAGCGCTGGGGGTGCTCCTCCTCTTCCTCGCCTACTTTCTCGGCGCCCTACCGGTGGGCTACTGGCTCGCGAAGAAGCTCTCCGGGGTGGACCCGCTCAAGGCCTCGACCTACAACCTGGGGCTCGAAAGCGCCCTCAGGAAGCTCGGCGGAAAGGCGCTTTTCGCCGCCTTCCTGGCGGACTTTTTGAAGGGCTATCTGGCGGTCTACCTGATCTCGGGCTTCGGCCCGCCCTGGACCTTCGCCGCCGCCCTCCTCGCCTACCTTGGCCACCTCTACCCCTTCGCCTTCCTCGCCCCCCGGATGCCGCTCAGGGCCCGGGGTGGCGGGGTGCTCCTTGGCGTGCTCGCCGGGCTCTCGGTGGGGGGGCTGGGCACGCTCTACGCGCTCGTGCCCGTCGCCCTTGCCCTCGTCGTCTACGCCGCCACCGGCTACGCCACGCTGGCCGCCCTTTCCCTCGCGCTGGCCCTCGCCCTGGTGGCGAGCTTCCTGCCCCTCGACCCCTTGAGCAAGGGGCTCGCCTGGGCGCTCTTCCTCCTCGCCCTCTGGCGGTACAAGGAGAATCTGGGGCGGATCCTCGAGGGCACCGAGCCCAAGCTCGGCGAACCCCTTCCCCTCCCCGACGAGCGGACCGTCGTCTGTGCCTTCATGATCCACCCCCTCACCATCGAGGACTTCTGGCAGTCGCCCCGGTTTCGCTGGCTCCGCCCGCTCGTCGAGCGGGGCCTTCTCCCCAAGGCCTGGGTCGAGCGCCTGGCCGAGCGCTTCCGCCCCATGAAAGTCGGCGAGATCCGCGGGGTGCGGACCGCCGACGGCCGGGAGATCCGCTGCCACCTGATCTCCGCCCCGCTCTTCCCCCACCAGATCGTGGGAAAACCCGAGCTTGCGGTAACCCGGGCGATCCAGGGGGCCCGGCTCGCCAGCGAGCTGGGGGCTACGGTCTTCGGCCTCGGGGCCTTTTGGAGCGTGGTCGGCGAGAAGGGCAAGAGGGTCCAGGAGGCGGTCCCCGAGATCCAGGTGACCAACGGCGGCGCCCTCACCGCCGGCACCGTCAAGGCGGCGATCCCCCGGATCCTGGAGCGCTTCGCGCGCGAGGGCCGGTCGCTCCAGGAGGCCACCGCCGCCGTGGTCGGCGCCACCGGGGTCGTCGCCTTCGGTATCGCCCGCCAGATAGCGCCGCTCTTCGGCCGGCTGATCCTTATCGCCCGGGACCCGGAGAGGCTCGAGAAGATCGCGGGAAGCCTGAAAAAGAACCTGGCCCGAAAGGGGGCGGAGACCGAGGTCGTGGCCACCACCGACTACGCCTGGCTCAAGGAGGCCGACCTGATCTTCACCGCCACCAGCGACCCCGAGCCGGTGATCCGCCCGGAACACGTCAAGGAAGGGACCTGGATCTACGACGAGGGGGTACCCCCGGACGTGCACCCCGAGGTCAGGAGGATCCCCGGCGTTCGCGTCGTGCCCGGGGTCTGGGTGCCCTTCATCGCCGACCAGTTCTTCTGGGCCGAACGCGCCCGAGCGCTCGGGGTGGCGCCCCTTTCGGTGCCGGCGAAGCGCCTGGATGCTGGGG
>JALVVO010000063.1:0-510 GCA_027023345.1 Thermaceae bacterium | reverse complement strand
GCGTTCGCGTCGTGCCCGGGGGCGTGGTCCGGCTTCCCGGCGAGGCTCGCTCCACCCTGGACCTGCACTTTGGCGGTCCTGATCTCGTCCCCGCCTGCCTCGCCGAAACCATGATCCTCGCCGCCGAGGAGGAGTTCGAAAGAAAGAGCCTGGGCGGCGAGGTGAAGAGCGAGAACGTGCAGTACTTCGTCGAGCGGGCCGAGGCCCTGGGGTTTGAAGTCCTCGACGGGTAAGCGGCCGCGC
Source organism: Thermaceae bacterium (assembly GCA_027023345.1). Lineage (GTDB taxonomy): Bacteria > Deinococcota > Deinococci > Deinococcales > Marinithermaceae > WFXV01. Next base: position 267 of record JALVVO010000063.1, on the reverse strand, counting down.
CCTGGTGCTTAGGAAAAGCACCCCAAACTTTTGGCTCAAGCCCCCTGCGTTTCCAAAACCGCCGCAGCCCGGGCCGCCCCATCCTCCTTCGAAAGGCGCTCGGCGAGGGCTCGGGCGGCGGCCCGGGGGCCGGGCGTTAAAGCCGCCCGGATGGCGGCGGCAAGGGCCCCAGCATCCAGGCGCTTCGCCGGCACCGAAAGGGGCGCCACCCCGAGCGCTCGGGCGCGTTCGGCCCAGAAGAACTGGTCGGCGATGAAGGGCACCCAG
>JALVVO010000062.1 GCA_027023345.1 Thermaceae bacterium | reverse complement strand
GGCCCCAAAGAAGCCCCCGCTCCCGGGGAGGGAGCCGGAGCAACCGGGGAAGGAGCCCGAGCCTCGGCGGGAGCAAAAACCCGCGGGGGAGGTCCCGGGTCCGGGCGGCCATCGCGTAGCCGAGCACCCGCCCCGCGTCCTCGGCGACGAAGGCCGTTCCCACCTCGAGGTAAGGCCGGACGAAGAGCTCGGCGAAGAGCGCCGGGTCGGAAAAGCGCCCGGCGAGTGAGTCCCCGAGCCAGGCGGTGGCGTAGGCGACCCGGCCGATCGCCTCCAGATCGTCCCTGCTCGCGGGGCGGACCGAAGGGGGCAAGGCCCCTCTAGGATAAGGCCGTGCCCCCGCTCGGCCGTGGCGCCCGCCTTGCCCTGCTCGTGGCCCTGGTCCTCGCCGTCAACGAGGGTCTGCGGCTTTTTCTCCGGCTCGACGTGCTCGAGCGCCTCTACGCCCTCGGCCTTGCCGTCTTGCTTTGGGCCTTCATCAACGGACGCTTCCTCTTCGCCTACTACCACGCGCTCCGCGCCGCCTGGCTCACCCGTCGCCTGCCCCAGGCCACGCCCTACACCTCCGAAGACCGCCTCCTCGTCCTCGCTCCCCACCCCGATGACGAAACGCTCGCCGCCGCCGGGCAGATCCTGGCGGCCCGGGCCGCCGGCGCGGCGGTGAAGGTGGTCTGGCTGACCTTGGGCGACGGCTTCGAGCTCGCCGCGCCCCGCCCCGGCCCGGAGGGGCTCCGCGAACTCGCCCGGATCCGAATGGAGGAGGCGAGGCGGGCCACCGAGCTCCTGGGCCTTTCGGACGAGGACCGGGTCTTCCTCGGCTACCCCGACCAGGGGCTTTTGCGCCTCTTCCTGACCCACTACTACCTTCCCTTCGAGAGCCCCCACACCAGGCTTCGCCGGGTCGGCTACCCGGGCTGCTTCCGGGAGGGCGCGCCGTACACCGGTAAGGACCTGGAGGCGGACCTGAAGGCCGTTTTGGACGCCTTTCGTCCCACCCGTGTGCTGGCTCCGAGCCCCCTCGACGCCCACCCCGACCACCAGGCCACCGCGTACTTTGCCATGCGGGTCCTGGCCGAACGGGGCGAGGCCGACCGGCTCCGCTACTACATCGTCCACGGCGGCTACGAGTACCCCCTGCCCAAGGGGCTTCACCCCCGGCTACCCCTCTACCCCGCGCCCCGGGGGCGGCATCTGCCCTGGAAGAAGCGGCCGCTTTCCGAAGGGGACGTCGAGAAAAAGCTCGCGGCCGTCCGCGCCCATGCTTCCCAGCTCAAGCGGATCGGCCGCTTCATGCTCGCCTTCGTCCGGCGAAACGAGCTCGAGAGCGCCCTGCCCATTCCGCCCCGGCTGCTCCCTTCCGAGGCGGAAGGGCCGTACTGAGGGGCCGGGGCCAAACGCCCGGGGGCGCCCGTGTAGCCTAAGGCATGGCCTGCGGGAGACTAAAAGGCAAGGTCGCCCTGATCACCGGGGCGGGAAGCGGCATCGGCAAGGAGTCGGCCCTCCTCTTCGCCGAGGAGGGGGCCAAGGTGGCGGTGGTGGACGTCAACGAGGAGGCCGGCCGGGCGGTGGCCGAGGCGATCCGGGCCGCCGGCGGCGAGGCGATCTTCGTCCGGGCCGACGTCTCCAAGGACGAGGACGCCCGCCGCATGGTCGCCGAAACCGAGGCCGCCTTCGGCAAGCTCGACGTCCTCTTCAACAACGCCGGGGTCATGCTCCCCGGCGACGACGACGCGGTGAACACGCCGGAGGAGATCTTCGACAAGACCTATGCGATCAACGTCAAGGGCGTCTTCCTGGGGTGCAAGTACGGCATTCCGGCGCTAAGGCGGGCGGGGGGCGGTTCGGTGATCAACACCGCCTCCTTCGTCGCCACCCTGGGCGCGGCCACGCCCCAGATCGCCTACACCGCGAGCAAGGGGGCCGTGCTTAGCCTCACCCGCGAGCTCGCGGTGATCCACGCCCGGGAGAACATCCGCGTCAACGCCCTCTCTCCCGGCCCGCTTCGCACCGAGCTCTTGATGAAGTTTTTGGACACCGAGGAAAAACGGCAGCGGAGGCTCGTCCACATCCCCATGGGGCGCTTCGGCGAGGCGAAGGAGATGGCCCGGGCGGCGCTTTTTTTGGCCTCCGACGAGTCTTCCTACATGACCGGGGCCGAGCTCCGGGTGGACGGCGGGATCACCGCCGCCTACGTGACGCCGGAGTAGGGAGGGAAGGATGCGGACCTTCAAGGTGATCACCCCGGTGGACGGCTCGGTCTACCTGGAGCGTCCCTACGCCGAGGAGGCCGAGATCGAGGCCGCGCTCGAGCGGGCGAAAAGCGCCCAGGTCGCGTGGCGGAGGGTGCCGCTCGAGGCCCGGCTCGCCCTCTTGAAGAAGGCCGTGGACTGGATCGTGGAGCGGGCTGAAGAGCTCGGCGAGGAGCTCACCTGGCAGATGGGCCGGCCCATCGCCCACAGCCCCTGGGAGCTCTCCAGGAGCTTCAAGGAACGGGCCGACTACATGCTCGAGGCCGCCCCCCGGGCGCTTTCCGACTTCGTGCCCCAGGGAGCACCGGGGATCCGCCGCAAGATCCGGCGGGAGCCCTTGGGCACGGTCCTCGTCCTCGCTCCCTGGAACTACCCCTGGCTCACCTCGGTAAACAGCGTCCTCCCCGCCCTCGCCGCCGGAAACGCGGTGATCTTGAAGGTCTCCTCGCAGACGCCGCTGGTCGCCGAGCGCTACCAGGAGGCCTTCGCCGCCGCCGGGCTGCCGGAGGGGGTCTTCCAGTACCTGCACGCGGACCACGACCGGGTGGCGCGGATGATCCAGGACCCCCGGGTGGACTTCGTCGCCTTCACCGGCTCGGTACCGGGCGGGCACGCGGTGGTGAAGGCGGCCTCAGACCGCTTCATCGGCGTGGGGCTCGAGCTCGGGGGCAAGGACCCCGCCTACGTCGCCGACGACGCCGACCTGGCGTTTGCCGCTGAGAATGTCGCCGACGGGGCCTTCTTCAACGCCGGCCAGTCCTGCGCCGCGATCGAGCGGGTCTACGTCCACGAGAAGGTCTACGACGCCTTCCTGGAGGCACTGGTCGCGGTGGTCGAGGGCTACCGGCTCGGCGACCCCACCGACAAAGAGACCACCCTCGGCCCCCTGGTCAAGACCTCCGCCGCCGAGTTCGTGCGTGGCCAGATCGCGGAGGCCCTGGCCAAGGGGGCGAAGGCCCTGATCGACGAAGCCCGCTTCCCCGCCTCGAGGCCCGGCACCCCTTACCTCGCCCCCCAGGTGCTGGTGGACGTGGACCATTCGATGCGGGTGATGAAGGAGGAGAGCTTTGGCCCGGTGATCGGGGTGATGAGGGTGAAGGACGACGAGGAGGCCATCCGCCTGATGAACGACTCCGACTACGGCCTCACCGCCTCAATCTGGACCCGGGACCTCGAGCGCGCCGAGCGGATCGGCGAAGCGCTCGAGACCGGCACCGTCTTCGCGAACCGGGCCGACTACCTCGACCCCGCCCTGGCCTGGACCGGGGTCAAGGACACCGGGCGGGGGATCACCCTCTCCGAGCTCGGCTATCACCAGCTCACGAGGGTGAAGAGCTACCACCTGCGGCCGGTGCCCTAGCCGGCCCCTTTATAAGCGACCGGGGGCGGTCTTTGCCGCCCCCTGGTGCTCGTCCCGGATTCAGACCTTGACCTCTTCCCGCTCGGCAAGCCACTTCTCGGCGGTCATCGCCGCCCGGGTGCCCGCCCCCACGCTGGTAGCGAGCTGCTTGTAGATGGGGTCGGCAACGTCGCCGGCGGCGAAGATCCCCGGCACCGAGGTGTAGATCTCGTCGCGGACGGCGATGTAGCCGTCGGGCCTGAGCTCGACGACGCCCTTCAGGAACTCGGTGTTCGGCACCGAGCCGATGAAGACGAAGACGCCGTCGGTGGGGTAGACGTACTCCTCGCCGGTCTTCAGGTTCTTGACCCGGACGCCGGTGACCTGGTCCTCGCCCAGGACCTCGGTGACCACGTGGCTCCAGAGGAACTCGATCTTGGGGTTGGCGAACGCCCGCTGCTGGGCCACCTTGTTGGCCCGGAGCTCGTCGCGGCGGTGGATGATCGTCACCTTCTTGGCGAACTTGGTGAGGTAGATGCCCTCCTCCACCGCGGCGTCGCCGCCGCCGACCACCACCACCTCGCGGTCGCGGTAGAAGAAGCCGTCGCAGGTGGCGCAGGTGGAGACCCCGCGGCCGTAGAACTTCTCCTCGCCGGGGACGCCGAGCTTCTTGGGGTTGGCGCCGGTGGCGATGATCACGCTCTTTGCTTTGTAGTTCTTCTCAAAGCCTTTGACCAAAAACCCGTCGTCTTGGACCTCGAGCCCGGTGACCTCGTCCATCACGATCTCGGCGCCGAACTTCTTGGCCTGCTCGGCCATCCGGTTGGCGAGCTCGGGACCGCTGATGCCCTCGGGAAAGCCGGGGTAGTTCTCCACCTCGTCGGTCTGGGCGATCTGCCCGCCCGGAAGGCCCTTTTCTACGATGACCGTCTTGAGCCCGCTGCGGCCCGCGTAGATCCCCGCGGTGAGGCCGGCGGGGCCGCCACCTACGATCACCACGTCGTAGGTCTGGTCCTTCTCGCCCGTGCTACCCAGCGCTCCGATCTTGAATTCCATCGCCGCCTCCAAGTCCTTATCCGAGTATAAAGGTCAGGATTCCGGGAAGGCCGAGGCCCGGGCCGCGGCCCTTCGGCTGGTGACCCCAGGGGGATTCGAACCCCCGTCTCCGCCGTGAGAGGGCGGTATCCTAGGCCACTAGACGATGGGGCCGAGAACGCGGCCCGGGCCTCGCTTGGTGACCCCTAGGGGACTCGAACCCCTGCCGCCGGCTTGAAAGGCCGGTGACCTAACCACTAGTCGAAGGGGCCAGGCTGGCTGGGGCGCGTGGATTCGAACCACGACCGGCGGATCCAGAGTCCGCTGTCCTGCCATTAGACGACGCCCCAAAGTCACCCCAGCGCTTTACCCGGCAAAAAGCCAGGCAAACCCTATGCTAGCGAAGCCGGTGGGTTTTGACAAGGCCGGGGGTTTTGCACTCCGACCCCGCGCGGCCGCCGTTAAGCTTTATCCATCCATGGCCGAACTGCTCTTTAAGACGGTGAGCTACAAGTTGAGAAAGCTGGTCGAGGACATCGCCATCGGCGAGATCGGGCTTCCCGACATCCAGCGTCCCTTCGTCTGGCCGCCGACGAATCGGCTCATCAACCAGGCGGCGAACTTCGCGCTCGTCGAGTGGAGCGACAACCTCGCGATTGGGGACCGGCCTCCAGGCGCCTACGTGCCCGGGCTCGAGGCCCGCTTCGACCCTGCGGAGCTCGAGCGCATGTACGAGCTGCACGCCCTTTGGCCCGGCTGGTACGGGATGGACTACCCGGCCTTCTTGGAAGAGCGGCGGCGGCGGATGGCCGGGGTGATCCGCCGGGGCTTCAGGGCCCTTGCCGGTTAGCGGCGCATCGTCTCGGGGAGGAGCACCAGCACCGCCCGGCCCCGAACCGTTTCCTCTCCGTCGGCGAGGAGGCGGCTTTCCACCACTACCTTGCGGTCCTTCACCTCCACCGCCCGGCCGCGGACCTCAAGTTCGGGACCGAGCGGGGTGGGCTTCAGGTAGTCCACCTCGAGCCGGGCGGTGACGAACCGGGGGGCCGGGGCCTCGCCGGGCTTTTTCCCCTCGGCGAGGAGCTTGAAGATCGCCGCCGAGCCCGAGGAGTGGCAGTCGATCAGGCTCGCGATCAGCCCGCCGTAGACGAAGCCGGGCACCGCGGTGTGGTAGGGCGCGGGGCGGTAGCGGGTGACGGTCTCGCCGGTCGCCTCGTCGTAGGTGGTCTTGAAGCGGTGCCCCTTGGGGTTCTTGTAGCCGCAGCCGTAGCAATGGGCGAAGTCCTCGGGGTAGGTATCCTGGATGGCAAACTTCATGTGGCCTCCGTACATTACAATCGCTTCACCCAACTGGGCATGAACGGCGCACCCTAGTGGTCCGTTACCCAGGGGCTTCGGCCGTACGACGTCGAGCTCACCTCATCTCTGCTCAAAAGTTTAACCGTTCAATCCAATTCTCAATGCCCTGGGTTCGGAACTCGGCCCCCTGATCGTCGCTCGGTGTGCCTCGGAAGATGCCCACGTCCGAAGTGCCCAGGTATAGCGTTTGCCCATCTGGTGAGATCCAGAGCTTTTCTGCAAAAGGCGAGGTTAAGCCTTTGCTTGCGAGGGTCCAAGTGGCGCCTTTATCCCTGCTTTTGTAAACCCCGCCTATAGTGGCTGCGTAGATAACGCTAGCGTCGGAGGGGTCGCAGGCTACATCCCTCACCGTGTAACTGCCGATCGTTGCGCTATGAGACCAGGTTCCGCCTTGGTCAAGCGAGATATAAACCCCTCCGTCCGCAGTCCCAGCGACTAGGGTGTTTTTGTCAGCTGCAAGACAAAGGCTCGTCACCTCTAGATTGCCTAATCCCCGGTTAATGGGGACCCAGGTTTCCCCGCCGTCCTCGCTTTTGTACACCCCGTGATGGGTGCCTACGAAGAGCAACTGATCGTCGTCCGGGTGCACGACGAGGTCGGAAACCACGGTGTGTTCTAAACCCTGAGAGCGCCAGTGCCACGTGGCTCCCCCATCGTCGCTGCGATAAATTCCCGAGGAAGGCGAGCTCATGGCCGCGTAAATAAGGTTGACCGTATTTCCGGGTACAAGCCGAGCTCGAGCATATCGCTGGAACGGTACTCGGCCAACCCAAGTAAAGGATTCGAGGTTGTCGGCAGAGCTCCAAATATCAGCGTAGTCGCCTACCATTGCAAACCAGCTCGAAGCATCGGCGCGGGTCTGCGCCAGAGCACGAATATCCGCGATATCGCCCTCTTTACTCCAGCTATAGCCTCCATCCTGGCTCTTGTAAAGATTGTACCAAGCCGCCACAACCAAATCTGGATTGGTGCGATCCGCACCTAGGAAATGCACAGAGAACAACCCGCGGTTCTCACGTAGTCGGCTGAAGCTTGCCCCTTGGTTGGTAGAAACCCAAAGGCCATTCCCGCCCGTAACATAAATACGGTCATTAGCAAAGTAGAGATCGAAGAAGTTCGGGTAACCATCCTGCTTCAAAACTAAGTCCCAGCTTTGGCCGTAGTTTCCGGATCTGTAAAGTCTTTTTTTGTGCACCAATACAAAGACTGTTCCTGGAGCGCCAGGATAAGCGTAGACCTTAAAGCAACACAAAGACTCTGGGAAAGTGGTGTAGGAGAAAGTTTGCCCCCCGTCCGTACTGTAAGCCCAAACTTCGTCTTTGTAAACGTATAGCGTGTTGCCCGCATTGTCAGCTAAAAGGAGGCCTTCGACATAGTAAGAAAAGTGTGTTGGATCCAAAGTCGCGCGCTTTGCCCACGTATCCCCTTTGTTCGAGGAATAGTAAAGGGCAAACTCGCGCGCCCCTGGATCCCAGCCTAGCGCGAAGAGGTCTCCGTTTTGCGCAATTGCGAAGCTTTTTAGCTCGGCGTCGTTAGGCAGAGTGAGCGTTTGCCAAGTCGCGCCCCCATCGTCACTACGGCAGACAGGCCCCTCATTTGCTCTGCCGTGCAAAAAAACAACATTTACGTCTTGAGGCCAGGCTTCTGCCGTAGGTTGGTCAAGCGAGGCGTCGCAGGGGCTGCTCAGGTGCTCCCAGGTTGCGCCACGGTCCGTCGAACGGTAGGAACCGGCGTATAGGACACTCGAATCGAGCGGATGGAATTGAAGGGGGGTGAGATCTGTGCTGGCGTCTAGAGATAGCTTGAATACCAAGCCGCCGTTTCTGCTAACATAAACCTTACGATTAGTCTCAGCCCAAAGTTCATCCGGATTATCAGGCGATACAGCTAGGCTATTTATCTGATAAACCGGCAAATTTATGTAGAGCGGCCTCCAGGTTTCGCCTGGTCCGGCCCGAACAAAGAGGTTGTACGGCCAACCGCCCATAGTCACGTACTCAGTCCCGAAAGAAGAGCTAGCAAAGGCTCGGACCTCTTTGTAAACCGGTGGTTCCAAAGCACGCCAAGTGACCCCTGCAGGCGCATCGCTCGCCGGAGTCACCTCGAGCGTCGCCGAATCGGACTTGCCGCCAGCGCTCACCGTAATGGTGGCCGTGCCAACGGTTTTGGCCAAAACCTCCCCGTCTGAGCCGACCGCCAGCACGCCTGGGTCGCTTGTCTCCCATTGAAACTCTACGCCTTCCAGCAAGGCTCCGTGAGCGTCGTAAGCGGTGGCCAGAAGCTTAACCTTCCCACCTACTGGGAGTTGGCCATAGGCTGGCCCGAGCTCAATTCTGCTGATGACAACCGTGGTCTCGGTGACCGTAACCGTCGCGCTACCCTCCTTTTGACTTTGGGTTTCCTTTGCAATGATCCGTGCAGTTCCCGGATTAACTGCAGTAACCTTGCCGTTTTGGTCCACCGTTGCCACATTGGCGTCGCTGGTGTGCCACTCAAAGTTGGCGACCAAGACTACCCTATTGCTTGGATCGTAGGCGATAGCAGTGGCTTGCGTGGTTTCCCCCGGGGAAAGGTCGCTCTCTGCAAGCGTGACCTCTACCCTTTGGATCTCTGGACTAAGTGTTAAATGAACCACGTTGGGCTTGCCTGCTACTACTGTGTAGTCAACGTTCGCGCTTGCAACTGTATTACCCCTTGCATCTGGCTGATCGTAGGCTTCAGCGGTAAAAATCACTTCTCCAATCGGTGCTTTGATATTCGCTCGCGTGTTCGGCCGGTTGATAACCACAGTTGCCGCAATCGCGGCGGGGTTGCTCTTCGGGGCGACGGCGACCTTAATGCTTTGGGCATGATCAGGCAAATATTGGGGCTTGTTTGAGCTCGCAGGCCAATCGATTCGTATTTCAACGTCCGCTAGATTTTCAGAGCCATCTGAAGGCCGATTTCCCCCCAAGCCGCAACTCGTAAACAAAAGGAGCATAGAAAGGAGCAAAAGCCCGACCCGAAACTTCTTCAAGTTATTCAAGCTGATCAAACCCATAGAAGGTCACCGAGCCAAATAATATGACGAAGTCTTGACGGCCGTCGGCGAAATTTAACACCCCAAGGCATGTGCGGTTCTTGATCTGGGCTTGTTGATCCAACCGCGTATCTCACGTTTTTGAGAACAAGCGATTTTCACCCGGCCCCTCGAGCCTTTGGTGAGCCACTCAAGCTCCGTTTAACGCCTTGAGCACCTCCCGCGCAATCACCAGCCTCAGGATCTCGCTCGTGCCCTCGCCGATCTCCATCAGCCGGGCGTCGCGCCAGTAGCGCTGGGCGGGGTAGTCGAGGGTGTAGCCGTAGCCGCCGAGGATCTGGATGGCGGCGTTGGCGGCGCGGGTCGCGGCCTCGCTGGCGAAGAGCTTGGCCTGGGCCGCGGCCAGGGTGTAGGGGCGGCCGGCTTCTTTCAGGGCGGCCGCCTTGAGGTAGAGGAGGCGCGCGGCCTCGAGCTCGGTGGCCATGTCGGCGAGCTTGAAGGAGACCCCCTCGAAGGCGGCGATCGGCCGGCCGAAGGCGGTGCGCTCGGTGCTGTAGCGGGCGGCGAGGTCGAGGGCGGCCTGGCCGATTCCCACGCTCAGGGCGGCGATGCCCACCCGGCCGCCGTCGAGGACCTGGAGGACGTCGTAAAAGGCCCGGCCCCGCTCGCCGAGCAGGGCCTCCTCGGGCACGAAGAGGCCGTCGAAGACGAGCTGGGCGGTGTCGGAGGCGCGGAGGCCGAGCTTTTCCTCCTTGCGGCCGATGGCGAACCCCTGGCCCTCCTTTGGCCGCTCGAAGACGAAGGCGCTGATGCCCCGGTGCCGCTTGCCCTCGGGGGCGGGGTCGGTGCGGGCCATGACCACGTAGGCCCCGGCCACCGAGCCCTGGGTGATGAACTGCTTGGTGCCAAAGAGCCGAAAGCCCCCGTTTGCGGGCTCCGCCCGGGTCTTGAGGGCGGCGGCGTCGGAGCCCGCGTGGGGCTCGGTCAGGGCCCAAGCTCCCAGCCACTCGCCGGAGGCGAGCTTGGGAAGGAAGTGCCGTTTTTGCGCTTCGTTGCCGGCGAGGAGCACGTGGCCGGTGGCCAGCGAGTTGTGGCTGGCCACGGTGAGGCCGAGGGCGCCGTCGGCGTAGCCGATGGCCTCGACGATGCGCATGGCGGTGGGGGCGGGGAGGCCGAGGCCGCCGTATTCCTCGGGCACCATGAGGCCGAAGACCCCGAGCTCGGCGAGCTCCTTGACGAGCGCCTCGGGGAAGACGCCCTCGCGGTCGCGCGCGTCGGCGGTGGGGACGACCCGGTCCTTCAAGAAGGCCTCGACCGCGCCGAGGAGGGCCCGCTCGTCCTCGCTCGGTTCGAACCATAGACCGTCGGCTTGCATGGTCCAAGTATAACGCCTTTTCGCCGGCGACCTATAAAAGCGTCAGCATTTACGGCTCGCCTGGAAGCGGAACTCGATGAGCTTCTGCAGGTTTCCGCCGACGTAGTCGAGTTTCCGGCGCAGGTCGAAGCGCTTGAGGTTGAGCTCGAGGCCCAGGAGGTACACCCGCTCGATCGCTCCCTGGGCCCGCTCGGCGAAGGCCAGCTCGCCCTCGATGAGCCGCTCGGTGGCGGCCCGGAGGAGCTCGCCGGTGGCGTCGAAGAGCCCGTGGACGTAGGCGAAGAACCCCACCCGGCGGGGCAGGTCCCCGGGGCGCGGGATCGCCCGGCCCCGCACGAACCGGACCACGACCTCGGCCTCCACCGCCTCCCCCTCGGCCACCTGGGCGATCTCCTCGCCGGCGAGCTCGGGGGCCTCCGCGAGGGTCGCCTGCAGGCGCTCGACCGCCCGCCAGGCCTCGAGGAGGGCGGCCTCGGCCGCCTCCTCGTCCTTGCGGATGGCGGCATAGATCGCGTTCTTCGAATGCTTGATGGCGAGGCGGGCGGCCTCGATCAGGCGGTCGCGGGCGTCCTCGAGGCGCCGGCTTTCCTCGGCCAGGTAGCGGGCGAGTTCGTCCCCCATGCTCCGAAGATATGTGCTAAACTGAGCGGGCCGTGAAGAAAACCCCAAAGGCAGAACCCTCTTTTGGCCCGGTCCCCGCGGAGGAACGTCGCGCATGGCGGTAGAGGCAGGCGAGATCGTCAAGGGGCGGGTCACCCGCATCATGGACTTCGGCGCCTTCGTCGAGCTGGAGACCGGCGAGTCGGGCCTGGTGCACATCAGCCAGATCGCCCACGAGTACGTAAAGAAGGTCGAGGACTTCCTCACCGAGGGGCAGGAGGTCGAGGTGATGGTGCTCGGCCGCGACGAGAAGGGCCGGCTCGACCTCTCGATCAAGGAGCTCCTGCCCAAGCCCGTTGCCCCGCCCCGTCCCCGGCGATTGCCGCGGCAGGCCCCCGAGTTCGAGAACAAGCTGAAGAGCTTCCTGCGCGGGGCCAGCGCCCCCGCCGAGGGCAAGAGGCGGGGCAAGGGCCGCAAGAAGCGCTAGCCAGGCGAGACGTGCGAGGCCGGGTCGTGGGCCCGGCCTCTTCGTGTAGCATGGGCTTGCCACACGGAGGTCCCCATGCGCCGATGGCTCTTTCCCCTCGTTTTTGGACTTGGGCTTTCGCTCGCGGCGGGCCCCCTGCGGCTCGCCACCACCACCAGCGTCCACGACTCCGGGCTCCTCGACGCGATCCTCCCGGGATTCACCGCCGAGACCGGGATCCCGGTGCAGGTCATCGCGGTGGGCACGGGCCAGGCCCTCGCCATCGCGGGCCGCGGCGACGCCGACGCGGTGCTGGTGCACGCGCCAGCCCTCGAGGCCCGATTCCTCAAAGAGCGAAAGGGCGTCCTCCACGCCTGCCTGGCGAAGAACCGTTTCTTGCTCGTGGGCCCGCCCGAGGACCCGGCGGGGGTCCACTGGGAGACGAACGTCCTGAACGCCCTTCGGAAGATCTACCTGAAGGGTGCGCTCTTCGTATCCCGCGGGGACGAGTCGGGGACCCACAAGAAGGAGCTCGAGCTCTGGCGGGCCGCCGGCCTCAGGCCCCAGGGCAAGCCCTGGTACCTCGAGTCGGGCTCGGGGATGGGCGCGACCCTCGTGCTCGCCAGCGAGAAGGGCGCCTACACCCTCACCGACCTCGGCACCTTCCTCTTCATGCGGGACCGGGTGCGCCTCCATGCCCTCTTCGACCGCGACGACCCCCGGATGATCAACCAGTACAGCTACATGGCGGTAAACCCAAAACGCTTCCCTTGGGTGAACTTCGAGGCCGCAGAAAAACTCCGCTCCTACCTCCTGAGGCCCGACGTGCAGGAGAAGATCGGAGGCTACCTGAAGGATCGTTTCGGGCAAAGCCTCTTTGAGCCGCTCTACGGCCGCTGCGTGATCCCGGTGCCTTGAACGAGCTCGTCGAGATCACCCTGAGAAGCCTTCTCGTGAGCGGGAGCGCGACCCTGCTCGCCGCCCTCTTCGGGCTGCCGCTCGGGCTTTGGCTCGGGGCCCGGGGCCGGCCCCAGCGGCTCGCCGCCAGCCTGCTTTATGCCGGGATGGGGCTCCCGCCGGTGGTGGTGGGGCTTTTCTTCTACTTCCTGCTTTCGCGCTCGGGGCCCCTGGGCTCGCTCGGGCTCCTTTACACGATCCCGGGGATGGTCCTCGCCGAGAGCGTGCTCGCCTTTCCCCTGATCGCGGGCTTCGCCATGGCCGGGGTGGCGGAAAAAGCAAACCCCGTGCGCCGGCTGGTGAAGAGCCTCGGCGGGAGCGAGCTCCAGGCCTACCTCACCCTGCTCGCCGAGAGCCGGCGGGTGGTGGTGGCCGCGCTCGCCGCCGGGTTCGGGGCGGTGATCAGCGAGGTGGGGGCGGTGACGATCGTCGGCGGCGACATCCGGCACGCCACGCGGGTGCTCACCACCGCGGTGGTGATCGAGACGCGAAAGGGAGAGCTCGAGCGCGCGGCCGCGCTCGGGGCGGTGCTCCTCGGGGTGACCCTGTTGATCACCGCCGTCCTGGTGCTCTTCGGCGAACGGGAGGCCAGGTGATCGCGGCCGAAGGCTTGGAAAAACGCCTTCCCGGATTCACTCTCCGGGTGCCGCGCCTCGTGGCCGAGCCCGGACGGGTCCTCGCCGTCCTCGGCCCCTCGGGGGCGGGGAAGAGCACGCTGCTCATGCTGCTTTCGGGGCTCTTGCCGCCGGACGCAGGGACGATCACCCGCGAAGGCCCCGCGGTCTACCTCGACCAGCATCCCTACCTGCTCGAGCGCAGCGTGCTCGAGAACGCCGCCTTCGGCCTCCGCCTAAAGGGCGTGCCCCGGGCCCGTGCGCGGGAAGCCGCCCTCACCTGGCTTGCCCGGGTTGGGCTCGAGGCGCTCGCTCCGCGGCCCGCCCGGGGGCTTTCCGGCGGCGAGCGGGTGCGGCTCGCGCTTGCCCGGGCGCTTGCCACCGAGCCAAAGACCCTCCTCCTCGACGAGCCCACCGCCAACCTCGACCCCGCCAACGTCGCCCGCGTCGAGGCCTTGATCCGGGAGGAAAAGGGGCGCGGCCGGGCGATCGTCCTCGTCACCCACAACCTCTTCCAGGCCAAGAGGCTCGCCGATCGGGCGCTCTTCCTCCTCGGCGGCGAGGTGGTGGAGGAGGGGCCGGCGCCGGCGTTCTTCGAGACGCCCAAAGACCCCCGCACCCGAGCGTTCCTCTCGGGGGAGATGGTCTGGTGAGCTAGCCCTCCCAGAACCCGAAGAGGATCCTGACGCGCCTTCGTTCCCCGGCCTCGGAGGTCCGCTCCTCGATCTCGCGGAGCCAGGCCCGCCAGTCGCGGATCCGTGCCTCGAGCTCCTCGAGCTCGGCCTCGGAGAGCTCGACCACGGCGAGGGTGGCGGTGGCCCGCCGGCCCTCGAGCCGCGCCCGGGCCAGGCCCGCGAGTTCCAATGCCAGCACGCGGGCGGCCGGCTCGGCGGCCCGGAGGTCGTGCTGGTCGATCCGGTCGGCTAAAAGACGCCAGGTCTCGCCCTCCTTCCTGGCGATCCCCGCGCGCTCGAGTCGCTTCAACACCCGGATGACCTGCGCCAGGGGCAGGCCGGTGCGCGCGGCCAGCGCCTCGGCCCCGGCCGGCCCGTCCGCAAGGGCCTCGATCACTGTCCAGGCAGCTTCGTCAAGAACGAACTCCGGCATGACTTAGTTTACTCCTCGCCTTCTTCCAGCGCCCGGATCTCCTCGGAGGTGATCTCGGGCCCCGCTACCTGGTCCTCGAAGGTATACGCGAAGCGCTTTAGGCGCTCGGGGTCCACCGGCCGTTTCTCGCAGGCGAGCATGAGACCGCGAAGGAGCTTGTCGGGGTCGAAGGCCTCCCGCTTGCCGGAGCGCTTCTTGACCATCAGGGGCTCGAGCTGGGGGCGTTCGTAGGTGGTGAAGCGGCGCCCGCACTGGACGCACTCCCGCCGGCGCCGGATGGCGAGCCCCCCGTCCACCGGGCGGGTGTCCACCACCCGGGTCTCCAGCGCGCCGCAGTAGGGGCACTTCATGGCAGGTCGGCGAGGTGGTGGAGGAGGGGCCGGCGCCGGCGTTCTTCGAGACGCCCAAAGACCCCCGCACCCGGGCGTTCCTCTCGGGGGAGATGGTCTGGTAACCCGGTTTACCGCCTTTTAATCTTCCGCGATTAGTGTGGGCTCATGCCACGGTCGGGCGTTCAGGGGTTGCTCACGGTCCTCCAGTACCGTCGGCCGGAAGTCTTCCGGCACGGCCAACGGGTCGCCCGCCTTATGGACGCGATGGCGAGGCGGCTCGAGGTGGGGGAGGTGGAGCGGGCCCGGTGGCGGGCCGGGGCGTGGCTCCACGACGTGGGCAAGCTGCTCCTGCCCCGGACCCTGTTCGAGGCCCGCGGTCCGCTTTGCGTTGAAGAACGCGATTGCCTCCGCCAGCACGTGGAGGCAGGCGAGGCATTGCTGCGGGTTTACCTAAGCCCTGCGGCCTTCACCTCCTTGCTCCCCTTCGTGCGCTTGCACCATGAAAGGTACGACGGGGAGGGTTACCCCTTCGGGTTGAAAGGCGACGACCTGCCCTTTGAGGTCGCTTTGCTCTCGGTGGCGGACGCCTACGCGGCCATGCGAGAGGATCGCCCTTACCAAGGGGCAAAGACCCATGATCAAGCTCTCGAGGAGCTCGTCGCCTGCGCCGGGCGGCAGTTCCACCCCCGGGCGGTAGAAATCTTTCTCGCTACCCTCGGGGCCCCGACCGCCCGCTACTCGCCCTCCTCGAGCGCCCTAATTTCCTCGATGAACCGCTCGACGCTATCGAACTCGCGGTACACGCTGGCGAACCGGATGTAGGCCACGGGGTCGAGCTCCTTCAGGAAGGCCATCGCCCGGCGGCCGATCTCCTCGGAGGTGATCTCGGGCCCCGCTACCTGGTCCTCGAAGGTATACGCGAAGCGCTTTAGGCGCTCGGGGTCCACCGGCCGCTTCTCGCAGGCGAGCATGAGGCCGCGAAGGAGCTTGTCGGGGTCGAAGGCCTCCCGCTTGCCGGAGCGCTTCTTGACCATCAGGGGCTCGAGCTGGGGGCGCTCGTAGGTGGTGAAGCGGCGCCCGCACTGGACGCACTCCCGCCGGCGCCGGATGGCGAGCCCCCCGTCCACCGGGCGGGTGTCCACCACCCGGGTCTCCAGCGCGCCGCAGTAGGGGCACTTCAT
>JALVVO010000061.1 GCA_027023345.1 Thermaceae bacterium | reverse complement strand
CCGCCACCGAGCCCGTCACCCGGTAGGCGAGGTACTTGAGCAAAAGCGAAAGGACCCCCACGAGGAGGGTCCCCACCGCGAGCCGCCCCGCCACCGCTAGCCTTCCTCGGCCTCCCCTTCGCCGGCGCGCCGGGGCTTCATCAGGGGAAAGAGGATCACGTCGCGGATCGTGGGCTGGTCGGTGAAGATCATCGCGAGCCGGTCGATGCCGAGGCCGAGCCCGCCGGCCGGGGGCATGCCGTACTCGAGCGCGGTGAGAAAGTCCTCGTCCACCTCGGCCGCCTCCTCGTCGCCGGCGGCGCGGCGGCGGGCCTGCTCCTCGAAGCGCTCCCGCTGGTCCAAGGGGTCGTTCAGCTCGGAGTAGGCGGGGGCGAGCTCGAGCCCGGCGACATATAGGTCCCAGCGCTCGGTGAGCCGCGGGTCCTCCCGGTGCTTCTTGGCGAGCGGGCTGATCACGAGCGGGAAGTCGTAGACGAAGGTGGGGTTCCAGAGCTCGGGCTCGACGTAGATCCCAAAGAGCTTGTCGAGGAGCTTGTAGGAGGGGACGTCCACGAGCTCAGGGTGCTTCGCGTCGGCCCAGATGCGAAGGCGCTCGAGGTCCAGGGGGTCGAAGTCGAGGCCGGCCTTCTCTTTGAGCGCCTCGACGAAGCGGATGCGCCTAAAGGGCGGGGTGAAGTCGATCATCCGGCCCTGGTAGGGGACCCGGTAGGAGCCGTAGAGCTCCTTCGCGAGGCCCGAGAGGAGCTCCTCGACGAGCCGGGCGACGTCGTTGTAGTCGGCGTAGGCCCAGTAGGCCTCGAGCATGGTGAACTCGGGGTTGTGCTGGGCGTCGATGCCCTCGTTCCGGAAGACCCGGCCGATCTCGAAGACCTTCTCGAAGCCGCCGACGAGGAGTTTCTTCAAGGGGAGCTCGAGCGCGATCCGAAGGTAGAACTCCCGCCCCAGCGCGTTGTGGTAGGTGACGAAGGGCCGGGCCTCGGCCCCGGCGGCGGTGGCCTGGATCACCGGGGTCTCGACCTCCAAAAACCCCTTCTCCTCGAAGAAGCGCCGCACGAAGGCGACGATCCGGGCCCGCTTCCTGAAGACCTCGCGCACCTCGGGGTTCACGATCAGGTCGAGGTAGCGCTGGCGGTAGCGGACCTCCTTGTCCTTGATCCCGTGCCACTTGTCGGGGAGCGGGTGGAGGCTCTTGACGAGGGGCTGCCAGCGAAGGACCTTGACCGTGAGCTCGCCGGTCTTGGTGACGAAGACCGTCCCCTCGACGCCGACGAGGTCGCCGACGTCGAGCTTCTTGATCAGGGGGTAGCGCTCGGTGTCGCTTTTGGAAAAGAAGAGCTGGATCTTGCCCGACGCGTCGAGCAGGTGGGCAAAGCTCGCCTTGCCCATCCGCCTGAGCGCCACCAGCCGGCCGGCGAGGCGCACCCGCTCCTCGGGCCACTCCTCGCCGGGCTTGGGGTCGGGGTGGCGCGCCTTCAGCTCGGCCGCGTCCGTGTCCTTCTCGAAGCGGTAGGGAAAAGGTTCGAAACCGGCTTCGACCAGGGCCTCGAGGTTTTTGAGCCGCTCCCGGGTCTGCTCGTTCCACTCGGGCACGGGCTACTCCAGGATGGAAAGCACGCGGTACTCCTTGGTCTCGCCGGTGGGGACCTCGACCTTGACCACGTCTCCGGCCCGCTTGCCGAGGACCGCGGTGCCCACCGGGCTCTCGTCGGAGACCTTCATGGGCTCGACGAGGACGCTCGCCTCCGCCGGGGCCACGATCTGGATCTCGAAGCTCTCGCCGGTCTGGGTGTCCTGGATCACCAGCGTGCTCCCCAGCGCCACCTTGCCCTTGGCCTCGGCCCCCTCGATGATCACCGCCCGGGAGAGGACGTCCTCGAGTTGCGCGATCGCCGCCTCGATGCGGGCCTTCTCGCGCTTGGCGTCCTCGAGGCCGGAGTCGTCGTAGTCGTCGGAGGATTCCATGAGCTCCTGGAGGATCTTGGTGATCTCCTCGAGTTTTTGCTGCCACCGCTCGAGCTCGGCCTTGAGCCGCTCGTAGCCTTCCTTGGTGAGTCGGACTTCCCGCGCCATAAACGCCTCCAACTAAGGGAGTATACCCTTCCGCAGGATGCGCCTCAAAACCTCGGGCCGCGCCCGCTCGCGGCAGGCTTCGGTGTCCTCGCAGAGGAGGACGTACCGGACCACCCGCGAGCCCGGCGGCGTGACCCGGAAAAAGCGGGCGAACGCGCCGCCCAGAAGCCGGCCGCAAGCCTCGCAGACCCCGGGACGGGGAAGGGCGGGCCGCTCCACCGGTTCGAAGACCGCCCGGAAGGGCGGTTCCTCGATCACCACCTGCTCGCCCTCGCGGTAGTAGAGCACCTCGCCGGGGGGAAGCAGGTCGAAGGGGGTGCCCGGGAAGAGCTCGAGGATCAACTCCCGTTCGTCCACCGCCACGCCGCCAGCTTACAGCGTAAGCAAAGCCGACCTCTGTCCTCGGGTTTGCCGGTATCCTAGGGGGGATATGCTGACCGAGGCCCAGGTGCTCGAAGCGCTCAAGAAGGTCATCGACCCCGACTTCAAGAAGGACATCGTCACGCTCGGCTTTGTCCGCGACCTCAAAATCGAGGGCGACCGGGTTTCCTTCACCTTGAAGCTCACCACCCCCGCCTGCCCCCTGAAGGACAAGCTCAAGGCCGACGCCGAGGCGGCGGTCAAGGGGGCCGGCGCCCGCGAGGTGGCGATCGCCCTGGACGCCGAGAGCCCCATCCAGCAAAAGCCCCTCCCCGGCGTGGACCACGTGATCGCGGTGGTGGCCGGCAAAGGCGGCGTGGGCAAGAGCACCACCGCGGTGAACCTGGCGGTGGCCCTGGCCCAGCTCGGCGCCAAGGTGGGCCTTTTCGACGCCGACGCCTTCGGCCCCAACGCCCCGCGGATGCTCGGCGCCCTGGGACGGCCGCTCATGACCCGGGGTGGAAAGATCATCCCCATCGAGGCCCACGGGGTGAAGCTCGTGAGCCTGGGCCTCGTCGTCCCCGACGGCCAGCCCATCGTCTGGCGGGGCTCGCTGCAACACTCCTTCGTCCGCGACTTCGTCACCAAGACCGAGTGGGGCGAGCTCGACTACGTGGTGGTGGACATGCCCCCGGGCACCGGCGACATCCCCCTCTCGGTGATGCAGCTCGTGCCGCTCACCGGGGCGATCGTGGTGGGCACCCCCCAGGAGGTGGCGCTCGAGGACGTGCGCCGCGCGGTGACCATGCTGGAAAAGCTCGAGGTCGCGGTCCTTGGCTTCGTCGAGAACATGAGCTACTTCGTCTGCCCCTCCTGCGGCGAGAAACACGACATCCTCGGCTCCGGGGGCCTCGCCGCCTACGCCGAGAAGTACGGCGCCCCGCTCCTCGGCCAGATCCCCATCGAGCCCAAGATCCGGAAGGGCGGCGACGTGGGCTTCCCCGCCGCGCTCGAGGAAGGGCCCCTGGGCGAGGCCTACCGCGAGCTCGCCGAGAACACCGCCCGTAGGGTGGCGGTGGCGGCGAGCCAGCAAAAGCCCAAGGAGACGCCTCACCAAAAGCCCTTCCTCAACATCCCCTTGAAGAAGTAGGAGGGTGCCGGCGAAGCTTCCCCCTTCGATCGAGCCCTACGGAAGCTACCGCGCGTGGCTCAAGGCCCTCGAGGGCTACGCCGACCAGATCGCCTACGCTGAGCTCCTCCGGGCGGAGCCCTTGAAAAAAGCCGAATACGACGGGACGTTCTCCGGCGTCCTCGCCGCTTTGGGCCTTTTCCCCTTCACCCACCAGGCCGAGGCCTTCCGGGCGCTCGAGGCTGGGGAGCACGTCGTCCTCGCCACCCCCACCGCGAGCGGCAAGAGCCTCGTCTACCAGGCCCCCGCGCTCAAAGCAGCGCTCGAGGACGGGACCGCCCTCCTTGTCTTTCCCACCAAGGCGCTCGCCCGCGACCAGGAGCGAAGGCTCCTCGCGATGGAAAAGGCCCTCGGCCTTCCCCGCACCACGTACACCTACGACGGCGACACCCACTCCGAGAAACGCAGGCGCGCCCGCGAGTCCGGCCGGCTCATCCTGACGAATCCCGACATGCTCCACTTCGGCATCCTTCCCCGCCACCCCGAGTGGGCGCGGTTTTTGGGCCGGCTTCGCTACCTGGTGGTGGACGAGCTCCACTACTACCGGGGCGTCTTCGGCAGCCACGCGGGGATGATCTTCAGGAGGCTCTTGCGCCTCGCCCGCTACTACGGGGCCTCCCCCCAGATCGTCGCCGCGAGCGCCACCATCCAAAACCCCGCCGAGCACGCAGGAAGGCTTTTCGGCGAGGCCTTTTTCGAGATCCGACGGTCGGGCTCCCGCACCGAGCGCGAGTTCGTCCTCTGGCGCCCCAAAGCCCTCGACCCGACCGGCGAGGTGCGGAGGAGCCCCAACATCGAGGCCGCCCTCCTCGCCGAGCACGCCGCCGCGAGCGACCTCAAGACCCTCGTCTTCGCCAACAGCCGGAAGAGCGTCGAGCTGATCGGGAAGTACACGAGAAGCAGTCCCTTTGCCGAGAAGATCCGCACCTACCGCGCCGGCTACACCGCCAAGGACCGGAGGAAGCTCGAAGAAGCCTTCAAGGAGGGCGAGATCGCGGTGCTCGTGGCCACCAACGCGCTCGAGCTCGGCATCGACATCGGCGACCTCGACGCCGTCGTCCTGGTCGGCTTCCCGGGCTCGATGATGAGCCTCTGGCAGCGGGCCGGCCGGGCGGGAAGGGGCGACCGCCGGGCCCTCGTCGTCTGGATCCCCCGGGAGGACCCCCTCGACGCCTACTACGAGGACCACCCCGACCGGCTGGTCGGGGGCGAGCCCGAGGCGGCGGTGGCCGACCCCTTTAACCCCTACCTCTACCCCCTCCACGCCCACGCCGCCGCGAGGGAGCTCCCGATCCGGGAGGACGAGCCGATCTGGCGGCCCGAGCTCGCGGGCGAGGGCTTCGTCGTGCGGGAAGGCCGCGTCTACACCCCGCTCAAGGACCCTCACCGCCGGATCGTCCTTCGGGGCTCGGGACCCACCTTCCGGCTCAAGGACCCCTTCGGCAAGACGATCGGCTACCTCGACGAGCGCCAGGCCTACTGGGAGGCCCACCCGGGGGCGGTGTTCCTGCACCAGGGCGAGTCCTACCTGGTGAAGAGGCTCGACCTTGGGCGCCGGGAGATCGAGCTCCTCCCGAGCCTCGAGGACTACTACACCCAGCCCCTCGCCACCACCGAGGTCCTCGCCGAGGACGGCGAGGAGGTCCACCCCGGGGTCTGGGTGGGGCGGGTCGAGATCGTCGAGCAGGTGGTGGGCTACGTGAAAAAGCGCTACCTCACCGAGGCGGTGCTCGAGGAGGTGGCCCTCGAGATGCCCGAGATTCGATTCGCCACCGAGGCGGTCTGGTTCCACGTCGAGCCCGAGTGGCTCGCGGACGAAAAGGGCCTGGCCTTCGCCACGGAGGCGCTCCTACCCTCGGGGATCCATGCGCTCGAGCACACGATGATCGGCCTCCTTCCCCTCTTCGTCCTCGCCGAGCGGGCCGACATCGGCGGCGTCTCCTATCCCGCCTATCCCCACCCCCTCCCCTCGGGCGGCGGCCGGCCCACGATCTTCATCTACGACGGCCACCCCGGCGGCGTGGGCTACGCCCGCGAGGGCGCGAGGCGCTTTGCCGAGTGGATCGCCGCCGCCCGCGACCGGCTCAAAAGCTGCCCCTGCGAGGACGGCTGCCCCCGCTGTATCCTCTCCCCGAAGTGCGGCAACCAAAACCGCTACCTCGACAAATCCGCCGCCCTCCGCCTCGCCGAGGCGCTCACCCGCCGCCACCCCCCTTAATCCAGGAAACGGAGCACCCTTTCACCGCCGCACGGTGGGAAAAAAACCCACGCTGGGTAGGTGCCCCCCGATCGCCCGCTGCACCCCCTCGACGGTCACGAAGGCCCGGGGGGCGTGGGCGCGGATCACGCCGAGGACCTCCTCCGCCCGGCGGCGGGGGACCACGATGAAGAGGATCGGCACCTCGCCGGCCCGGCCCTCGCCGCGGACCACGGTCACCCCGTAGCCCTGCTCCCGGAGCTCGGCGACCAGGGCCTCGGCCCCCTCGCGAACGATCGCCCGGATCAGCACCTGGCCGGGGGCGAACCAGGCCTCGAGGGTCATCCCTAGCGCGGTGCCGCTCGCGAACCCGGCGGCGAAGGCGAGCATGTTGAGGGGGGAGTCGAGCCTCGCGAAGACCTGACTGATGGCGAGGATCCAGACCAAGGACTCGAAGAAGGCGAGGACCGCCGCCACCCGGCGCTGCCCTCGCACCATCATCACCACCCGGACGGTGGAGAGCGGCACGTCCACCAGCCGGAGCAGAAAGATCACGAGCGCCCCGAGCAAGGTGTCCACGTTCCAAGTTTAAAAGCCCGCTAGCGGTTCCAGTCCTTCAGGTGCCGGTGCACGACGGGAAGGGACGCGAAAAGCGCAAAGAGGGCGAGGTCCAGCCGGCCCGAGTAGCCGAGCACCAAGAGCGGGGCGAGCGCCGCCGAAAGCAGGGCCGAGCGGTAGGGGCGCCGGGTCGCCGCCCAGAAGATTAGGAAGACCAAGGCGAGCAGCGCAACCAGCACCGGACGGACGGCGAGCGCCGCCCCCAGCGCGGGGGCGATCCCCTTGCCCCCGCGAAAGAACAAAAAAGGCGAGTAGGCGTGCCCCCATACCGCCGCCGCGCCGGCGGCGAGGGCTCCGGGAACGCCGCCAAAGGCCTCGCCGAAGGCCACCGCGAGAAAGCCCTTCGCGAGGTCGAGGAAAAGCACCATCAACCCCGGCACCAGACCCAGCACGCGGACCGCGTTCAAAGCCCCCGGGTTGCCCGAACCCTCCCGTAAGAGGTTCTTTCGCGAGAGCAGCCCGAAGAGCACCGCGAACGGCACGGCGCCCAAAAGGTAGCCCGCGATCAGGGCCCGGATCATCGCCCGCGGAAGTAGTACTCCCGGTTGGGTTTCACGCCGAGCGCGTTCAAGAGCCGGTTGGTGTAGTTGAACATGGCGGCTACCTCGGCGGCCTCGAAGATCGCTTCGTCGTCGAGGCCTACGGAGCGGAGCGCCTCGAGGTCCTCGGGCTCGAGCCGCGCCGAGTCGAGCGTCATCGCCTCGGCGAAGGCGAGGAGCGCCCGCTCCCGGTCGGTAAGTTCCTCCACCCGACGCCAGTTGGCCACGATGCGGTCCGGCAGGGTAGGATCGCCGGTCAGCTCGCGGAGGTAGGAGCTGTGCGAGGCCAGGCAATATTCGCAGTCGTTGAGGCGGGAGACCACCAGCGCGATCATCTCCCGCTCCGCCCGAGAGAGCTTGCCCTCGCCCCGCATCAGGGGATCGTAGTAGCGCCACCAGGCGAGGAAGTGATCGGGCCTCAGGGCCAGGGCACGGAGCACGTTGGGGACGAAGCCGAACTTCTCCTCGGCGGCCCCCATGAGCTCTTTTAGCTCCGCGGGGAGTTCGGAGGGCTCCGGGACCCGGAGCCAGCTAATCAAAGGCCCGCCCTCTCCCATTTCTTGGGCACCTCGCGTTTCAGAAAGTCCACGATGTCCTGGGTCAGCGTGCCGGGGCCGAAGACCGCGGCCACCCCCATCTCGAGGAGCTTGGGCACGTCCTCGTCGGGGATTATGCCGCCGCCGCAGAGGAGGATGTCCGAGGCCCCCTGTTCGTCAAGCAGCCGCTTGACCTCCTTGAAGTAGTGCATGTGGGCGCCCGAGAGGATCGAGAGCCCGATCGCGTCCACGTCCTCCTGGAGCGCGGCGGAGACGATCATCTCCGGGGTCTGGCGGAGGCCGGTGTAGATCACCTCCATGCCGGCGTCGCGGAGCGCCCGGGCCACCACCTTGGCTCCCCGGTCGTGCCCGTCGAGGCCGGGCTTAGCGATCAAGACGCGAATCTTGCGTTCCATTGGTCTCATTGTACGTGGTGCGTCGTGCGTGGTGCGTGGTATGAAAAGACTTCTACTCACTACGTACTACGCACGCCAAACCACGCACCCCCTAGACCATCACCGGCTCCTCGTAGATCCCGTAGACCTTCCTGAGCACGTCCATCATCTCGCCCAGGGTGGCGTAGGCCAGGGCGGCCTCGACGAAGTGGGGCATGGTGTTCTGACCGGTGACGGCCGCCCGGCGCAGGCCCTCGAGCGCCTCCTCGACCCGACGGGGATCGCGCTCGCGCCGCACCCGGGCGAGCCGCTCGGCCTGCACCCGCTCCACCTGGGGGTCGATGGTGAGGATCGGGACCTCGATCTCCTTCTCGTCCTGGAAGGCGTTCACCCCGACGATGATCCGCTCGCCCGACTCCACTTCCTGCTGGAAGCGGTAGGAGGCGTCGGCGATCTCGCGCTGGAAGTAGCCGTTCTCGATGCCGCGGATCACCCCGTAGAGCGTGGGGTACGGCGTCCCCTCCCCCATCTTGCGGATCGCCTCGATGTAGTTCCGGGCCTCCTCCTCGACCTTGTCGGTAAGCCACTCAACGTAGTAGCTCCCCGCCAGGGGGTCGATCGTGTGGGTGACGCCCGACTCGTAGGCGATGATCTGCTGGGTGCGCAGGGCGATCGTCGCCGCCTCCTCGGTGGGTAGGGCGAGGGCCTCGTCGTAGGAGTCGGTGTGCAGGCTGTTCGTCCCCCCGAGCACCGCCGCCAGCGCCTGGATCGCCACTCTGACGATGTTGTTGAGGGGCTGCTGGGCGGTGAGGCTGACGCCGGCGGTCTGGGCGTGGGTGCGGAGCATCCAGGAGCGGGGGTTCTTCGCCCCGTAGCGCTCCCTCATCTCGGTGGCCCAGATCCGGCGGGCCGCTCGGAACTTGGCGATCTCCTCGAAGAAGTCGTTGTGGACGTCGAAAAAGAAGCTGATCCGGGGGGCGAAGTAGTCGATCTCGAGCCCCCGCTCGAGCGCCGCCTCCACGTAGGCGAAGCCGTCCGCCAGGGTGAAGGCGAGCTCCTGGACCGCGGTGGCCCCGGCCTCGCGGATGTGGTAGCCGGAGACCGAGATGAAGTTCCACTTGGGAACGTTCTTCGGCCCCCACTCGAAGGTGTCGATCACCAGCTTGACGCTCGGCTCCGGGGGATAGATGAACTCCTTCTGGGCGATGAACTCCTTGAGGATGTCGTTTTGGATCGTGCCCCCGAGCTTCTTCCAGTCGTAGCCCTTCTTCTTGGCGAGGGCCAGGTACATCCCCCAGATTGCGTTGGCGGGGGAGTTGATCGTCATCGAGGTGGTGACCTCCTCGAGGTTGATTCCGTCGAAGAGGACCTCCATGTCGGCGAGGCTACTGACGGCGACCCCGCACTTCCCGACCTCGCCCTTACTCAAGGGATGGTCCGAGTCGTAGCCCATCAGGGTGGGGAGATCGAAGGCCACCGAAAGCCCGGTCTGCCCCGCCTTGAGCAGCTTCTTGAAGCGCTCGTTGGTCTGCTCGGCGGTGCCGAACCCGGCGAACATCCGCATCGTCCAGAGCTTGGAGCGGTACATCGAGCCGTAGGCGCCGCGGGTGTAGGGGTACTCGCCGGGGTAGCCGAGCTTTTTCTCGTAGTCGAAGGGCTCGATGTCCTCCGGGGTGTAGAGGGGATCGGGGGCGATGTTGGAAAGCGTCCGGTGCGCCACCGGTCGCTCCGGCATGCGCTCGGTGCTACCCTTGTAGGTCTCGCGCATCCAGTCGTGCTTTTTGCGCATGGGCCCTCCCTTATGACGCTATTTTACATGGCCGGACGAAAAGCGTTAGGCGAGGAGGCGCCGCAGGGCACGCACGCTCAAGAGCCCCTCGAGCTGGGCCTCGGCGTAGCGCAAGAGCCCTTCCACCAGGCGATCGAGCGGGGCCTCGGCGAGGTGGCGGATGGCCCTTTGCCCCGGCTGGGTGAGCACCGCCTTGAGGGCGGCGGCTCCCTCTTCGCCCAGGAAAACCGCGCCGGGAGCGGGCTCTGGGGCGAGGTGCCCCTCGAGATGGAGGTAGGGCCCGGCGCCGGTGGGGGCGTGGCCGGCGTGAAGGAGCAGGCGAAAACCGCCCCAGACCAGGGGAACCCGGGGCTCCTCCGCCTCCTTCACCCCCCGCAGCGCGGAGACCAAGACCGGGTAGCCCTTGCCCGCGATCTCGGGCGAGACCGTCCGCCAGGCGAGCTCGCCCAAGAACCCCTGGGCGGCGTAGCGGAGGGGCTTTTGCGAGGCCAGCGCCTCCTCCAGCGCGACCTGGGTCAGGGTGGCGAGCTCCCGCTCCGGCCGCCGGTAGACCTGAAAGCGGACGCGGTAGAAGAGGCCGATCCGCCCCGAGCGCCCCCCCGGGCGCTGGGCGCTCCTTGCCAGGACCTCCACCGGCCCCCCGGGGGTCAGGACCCCGACGACGAGATCCCCCGAGGGGAGCGCCCGCCGGCGAAGCACCACCCCTTCGAGGGTCTGGTAGCGGTCGCTCACCGTCCCCATTATCGGCTTGCAAAGCCCTCCCTCGGGCTTTAGCCTGGCTCCAAAGGGGGAGCGGTGGAGAGCTACACGCTGGAAGAGATCCTCGAATGGGTGGTCCTGGGGCTCTTGGTCGCGGTCCTGGCGCTGGTCGCTTTCTGGCTCGGGGGCTGGCTCTTCGTGCTCCTGGGGAAAGTCTTCCTCGCGGTTTCCAAGCTGATCGTCGCGCTCCTTTACTTCCTGGTACCGGCGCTCTTGATCGCCGGGGGGGTCTACCTGCTGGTGCAGTGGCTCTCGCGCAGGAGCCAGCAGGCCGGCTAGGAAAAGCCCTTTTCCTTTGCTAAAGTAAAGGTTTAGTGGAGCTTCGGGAACGCATCGCCCAAAGGCGGGCCCGGGAACGGGGCGCGATCCACAAGGACGCGCCCATCCGGGTCACCCTCGGCTATCCCAACGCCTACAAGGTGGGGATGGCCTCGCTCGGCTTCCAGGTGGCTTACAAGCTCATGAACGCCGAACCCGACGTGGTCGCCGAGCGGGTCTTCCTGGAGGAGCTCCCCGGGGAGCTCCTCACCTACGAATCGGGACGGCGGGCGGCCGACGCCCAGATCTTCGCGGTCTCGATCGCCTACGAGCTCGACCTCACCAACCTTATCCGCCTCCTCCTCCGGAGCCGGATCGAGCCCCTAAGGGAGCGCCGCGACGAGGCCGATCCCCTGGTGCTCGTCGGCGGCCCCCTGACCTCCTCGAACCCCTGGCCGCTCGCCCCCTTCGCCGACGTGATCCTGATCGGCGACGGGGAGGAGACGATCCCCGCCCTCTTCGAGGCCTACCGCCGGGCGGAGTCGAAACGCGCGTTCCTCGACCTGATCGAGGGGCTGCCCGGCGTCTTCCTTCCCGACCGGATGGCGCGGGAGCCCCACTTCGCCACCGCCCGGCCCGAGACCCTGCCGGCGGCGGCGCGGTTCGTCACGCCTGATGCAGAGTTCCCGAACACCTTCCTGATCGAGGTCGAGCGGGGCTGCCCCCGCCCCTGCACCTTCTGCCTGGCCCGGGTCATGTACGGCCCCACCCGGAACGTACCCCTCGACCGGGTGCTCGCCGCCATCCCCGAGGACGTACCCAAGGTGGGGCTGATCGGCGCCGCGCTGACCGACTACCCCTGGATCAAGGAGCTCTCCCGGGCGCTCGTCGAGCGGGGGCAGGGGTTCAGCTACTCCTCAATCCGGGCCGACCGGGTGGACCTCGAGCTCGCCGAGCTGATGCGCGCGGGCGGCATGCAGAGCTTCACCTTCGCCGCCGACGGCCCGAGCCAGCGGCTCCGGGACCTCCTCAGGAAGCAGATCACCACCGAGGACCTCTTGCGCGCCGCGAGGATCGCCCGGGAGGCGGGATTCCGACGCTTCAAGCTCTACCAGATGATCGGGCTGCCCACCGAGACCGAGGAAGACCTCGAGGAGATGGTCGAGCTCACCGTCGAGCTCAGCCAGTACGCTCGGCTCGCCCTCACCGTGAGCCCCTTCGTCCCCAAGCGCCACACCCCCCACTTCGCCGACCGCTTCGCCGGGGTGAAGACGATCGAGAAAAGGCTCAAGTTCATCGCCCGCCGGCTCGGCAAACACCGGGCCCGGGTCGAGCTTCGCTCGGTGAGCGCCCGCTGGGCCTGGGTCGAGGCGGTGATCGCCCGCGGCGGCCCCGAGGTGGGCCTCGCCGCGCTCTCGCTCGTCGAGCGCGAGAACTACGCCCGCTGGCGCGAGGCGCTCGCCGCCGTGGGCTGGAACGACCCGCTGAACCAGCCGGGGCCGGCGGTGCCCGCGCCCCGGGTCACCGCGGCCCTCTGAGTTCGTGAAACTCGCTTACAATGCGGCCATGCGTCTTCTCTTCGTCGGCGACGTCACCGCCGAGCCGGGCCTTCGGGCGGTCCGGCTCCACCTTCCGGACATCCGCGACCGCTACCACCTGGTGATCGCCAACGCCGAGAACGCCTCCGGCGGCAAGGGGCTCACCAAAAAGCACTACCGCGAGCTCCGGGAAGCCGGCGTGGACGCGATCACCCTCGGAAACCACGGCTTCGACAAGAAGGAGATCCTCGAGTTCATCGAGGCCGAGCCCATCGTCCGGGCGGCGAACTACCCGCCGGGGGTGCCGGGGAAGGACCGGCTCGTGCTCGAGGCCGCCGGCGAGCGCCTCCTGCTCTTCCAGCTCATGGGGAGGGCCTGCATGGATGCCAACTTCGACTCGCCCTTCCAGACGGCCGACCGCCTCCTCGCCGAGCGTGAGGCGGAAAACGTCCTGGTGGACGTGCACGCCGAGGTCACCAGCGAGAAATACGCGCTCTTTCGCTACCTGGACGGGCGGGTGAGCGCCCTTCTCGGCACCCACACCCACGTGCCCACCGCCGACGCCCAGATCAGCGAGCGGGGCACCGCGTTCCTCACCGACGTGGGGATGACCGGGACCTACGACTCGATCATCGGCGGCGAGGTGGAGAGCTTCCTCGCCCGCTTCCTCACCGCCATGCCCCAGCCCTTCCGGGCGGCCAAGGGACGGGCGAGCCTGCTTGGGGTGGAGCTCGTCCTCGAGGGCGGCCGCGCCCGTGCCATCCGACCCTATCGCTGGGACGAGCCCTAGCGGGTAGAATGGCCTTCGCATGCCGCGGGTCTACCACGTCTCCGACATCCACGTGGGCTCGAGCCACTTCGTGCCCGAGCTCTTCGAGCGGCTGATCGATGAGATCCACGCGGAACGGCCCGACCTCGTGGTCCTCGCCGGCGACCTCACCGACAAGGGCCTCGGCTACCAGTACCTCGAGGCCAAGGCCTGGATCGACCGGATCGAAGCGCCGATCCTGGTCACCCCGGGCAACCACGACTCGAGGAACGTCGGGTACGTCCACTTCGAGGAGCTCTTCGGCCCCCGCTACCGCACCCACCGGCTCCCCGGGGTCTACTTCGTCGCCGCCGACTCCTCCGAGCCCGACCTCGACGAGGGGCGGATCGGGCGCACCATCTACCCCTGGCTGGAGGAGGCCCTCGCCCACGCCGACGAGGGCGCGCTCAAGGTCTTCGTCACCCACCACCACCTGCTCCCCGTGCCGGGGGCCGGGCGCGAGCGGAACATCCTCCAGGACGCCGGAGATCTCCTCAAGCTCCTCGTGGACCACGGCGTGGACCTGGTGCTCACCGGGCACAAGCACGTCCCCTGGGTCTGGCGGTTCGAGGGGATGCTGATCGTGAACGCGGGCACTGCCACCACCAACCGGGTCCGCGGCAAGGGGCTCCCGAGCTACGCGGTGCTCGAGCTCGAGCCCGCCCGCATCACCGTCCGCCAGCGCTACTACGGCGAGCGGCCGGAGGACGTCTTCGTCCACGTGCCGCGCCTCGCCCGGGAGGTGATGCACCCGTGAACTGCCGCGCCCTGCCCCGGGTCGGGCTCTTCGTGGACACCCAGAACCTCTACCACTCGGCCAAGGAGAACTACGGCGCCAACATCAACTTCGAGAGCCTCCTCAAGTTCGCCACCGAGGGCCGCGAGCTGGTCCACGCCATCGCCTACGTGGTCGAGCGCGAGGGGGACACCTCGGCCTGGCCCTTCATCTACAAGCTCTCGACGATCGGCTACCGGGTGCGCCGGATGACCCTGCAGGTCCACCACACCACCGACGAGGGCAAGCCGATCTACGAGGGCAACTGGGACATGGGCATCGTCGCCGACATGGTGCGGCTCATGGACCACCTGGACATCGTCGTGCTCGGCAGCGGGGACGGCGACTTCGTGGACATCCTCGAGGTGCTGATGAACCGGGGGATCCGGGTCGAGGTGGTGGCCTTCCGGGAGACCACGGCGCAAAAGCTCATCGACGCGGTGGACCGCTTTACCCCCCTGCCCGACATCCCCAACCCCTTCATGCCCCAAAAGGAGAAGAACGGCGCCGAGCGCTAACCCCCTAAAGAGGGGTTTACCTCGGGTTAATCCCAAGCCTTAGCCTGGTTCATAGGAGGTGTCAAGTATGCGGAAGCCAGTGAAGCACCTATTCCTGCTGTCCTTACTCGCCCTGGTGATGGCCGCCTGCGGCCCGCTGCCGGTTACCATAGACCTTCTCCCCACCCTTAAGCAAAACGGCTACGACCACGGATCCTTCTCGGAAACGGTCGCGGTGGCACCGGGAACCGAGCTCACCGATCAGGACTTGAAGCTCCCCGATGAAAACGGCTACGCCTTCACCTTTCAGGTCCCCAACCTGCCGGCGACCCCAAGCAGCTTGGTCCTGAACTACGAGGTCGAACTCGGCTACCAGGTCGCTTGTATCGATAACCTCGCCGGCCAAATCCAGGCCCAAATCTATCTGGCTGGACCTTCCGCCGACCTCTGGGCAAACCCGCTCAAGGGTGCCAGC
Organism: Thermaceae bacterium; assembly: GCA_027023345.1. Taxonomy (GTDB): domain Bacteria; phylum Deinococcota; class Deinococci; order Deinococcales; family Marinithermaceae; genus WFXV01. The sequence continues at coordinate 856 of JALVVO010000061.1, read as the reverse complement.
GTCCTGGCTACGATCCGAAATCAAGACACCCTGACCCTAAAAGGCCAAGCTGGGCTCAGCCAGGACCAGATTGACGCGGTATTGAACGGCTCGCTAGTCCTTGGGATCGAGCTCAAGACCGAGGGGCTCAGCGGGCAGGCCTCGACCGACGCCGCCTGCATTCAGGACGGTGAGACCCAGGTCACCATTTCCGGGGAATACCAAATCAAGCAAGCGGTGATCGAGGCGCGCTTCCTCTGACCTCCCCACCTCCCGGGCCCGGGGGGCGGCGGGGCCGCCCCCCGCGGTCTTTAGCGGCGGTCCTCGAGCAGGCCCTCGGGGAGCTCCGGCTTCGCCTCGACGCGGTCGGGCTTCAGGCCCGTGCGCGCCCGGACCGCCTCGACGAGCCCCTCGGGCGCCGCCTCGGCCACGACCTCGAGCACGAAGGCGTCGGTCCCCGAGGCCTTCTTCTCCACCACCACCCGGTAGCGCTCGATCCCGAAGGCGCGGAGTACGCTGGCAAGCTCCGAGGGGTAGAGCTTCACCCCCTTGACCTTGACCATCTGGTCCACCCGGCCGACGACGCCGTGGGGAAGCACCACCCGCCCGTTCCGCCGGCCCCCGTAGACGGCGAGGTCGCCGGTGCGGAAGCGGACCATGGGCATGAGCGTGCGGGAGAGCGCGGTGACCACGAGCTCGCCCCGCTCCCCCTCGGCCACCGGGCGGAGGGTCTCGGGGTCCAAAACCTCGATCACCGCCATCAAGGGGAGCTCGAGGAGCCCCGCCTGCTCCGGCCCCTCCCCCGCCACCAGGCCGAGCTCGGAGGTGCCGAAGACGTCGAAGGCCTTGGCCCCGAGGGCGCTCTCGACCCGCTCCC
>JALVVO010000060.1 GCA_027023345.1 Thermaceae bacterium | reverse complement strand
GCGCGGTTCGAGCCCGGCACCTTCGACTACGTGATCGCCAACCCCCCGTACGGCAAGCGCCTCGGCCGTTCGGAGAACCTCTTTTGGCTCTACGCCGACTTCCTGGCGAGCGCCCGCGGCGTGCTCCGGCCCGGGGGCCGGCTCGGCCTGCTGGTCCTGAAGCGGGGCTGGGTGGATCGGATCCTGCGCCGGGTCGGAGGGTTTCGGCTGGTGCACCGCCGGGTGATCGAGGTCGGCGGGCTCTATCCCGGCTACTTCGTGCTCGAGCGGGCCGCGGATTAACCTCCCGTTTACCCCGGGGTGCGAGACCTGGGGCATGTTCGGCGGTAGCCTGAGCGGCCTCCGGCCCTCCGAGCTCCTGATCCTGCTCAAGGGCAGGGACGGCGAGCTCCTGCTCGCCGCCCAGGGCGAGCCCCCCGTCCAGCTCTACCTCAAGGGCGGCCGGGTGGTCTGCGCCCGGGAGGGGGCGGCACCCCTGGAGTGGCGCGCGCTGGTGGGGCGCATGGCCGCGCTCTACTCGGCGCCGGAGGTGGTCTTCCTCTTCCAACGGGGGGTCCGCCCCCGGCGCTGCACAATCCTGCTCGACCGCCCGGCGGACCGGCTGGTGCTCGAGACCGTCGAGCTGGGCCGGGGCTAGCCCTGCCCTTTGAGCGCGTCGCGGATCTCCCGCAGGAGGCGGACCTCCTCCGGGGGCTCGGGGGGCGGGGCCGGCTCGGCCGCCTCCTCCTCTTTGCGGCGCATCCGGTTGACCGCCCTGACCACCAGGAAGATGGCGAAGGCGATGATCAGAAAGTTGATCACCTCGTTGACCCAGAGCCCCCAGGCGAGCACGGTGGCCCCGGCTTCCTGGGCCGCCTTCAGGGTGGGGTAGGGGCCGGGCTCGGTCCCCGGCTTGAGCAGGACGAAGAGATTGGCGAAATCGGTTCCGCCCAGGAGGAGGCCGATGGGCGGCATGAGGACGTTTTGAACAAACGACTTCACCACCGCGCCAAAGGCGGCGCCGATCACGATACCGACGGCCATGTCGAGGACGTTGCCCCGCTGTATGAATTCCTTGAACTCTTTCAACATAGCGACCTTAGTTTATCGCCATAGCAAGAAGGGGCGGGGTCACCCGCCCCTTCCAGCCTTCGGCCTCGCTTACATGTGCTCGATCAGCGCCTGGCCGAACTCGCTGGTCTTCAGGAGCTTCGCCTCCCGGCCCTCGGCGACCATCAGGCGGTGGAAGTCGTAGGTGACCAGCCCCGCCTTGATGGTGGCCTCCATGGCCTTGATGATCAGGTCGGCGGCCTCCTTCCAGCCCATGTAGCGGAGCATCATCTCGCCCGAGAGGATCACCGAACTCGGGTTCACCTTGTCCTGCCCGGCGTACTTGGGCGCGGTGCCGTGGGTGGCCTCGAAGACCGCGTGCCCGGTTTGGTAGTTGATGTTGGCCCCAGGGGCGATGCCGATCCCGCCCACCTGGGCGGCGAGGGCGTCGGAGATGTAGTCGCCGTTCAGGTTCGGGGTGGCGATCACGTCGTACTCGGCGGGGCGGGTGAGGATCTGTTGCAGGAAGTTGTCGGCGATCACGTCCTTAATCACGATCTCCTCGCCGGTTTCGGGGTGCTTCATCACGTGCCAGGGGCCGCCGTCCAGCGGTTCGGCGCCGAACTTCTCCCGGGCGAGCTCGTAGCCCCAGTTGCGGAAGGCGCCCTCGGTGAACTTCATGATGTTGCCCTTGTGGACGAGCGTCACGCTCTTCCTGCGCTCGGCGATGGCGTAGCGGATCGCCGCTTCGACGAGGCGCTTGGTGCCCTCCTCGCTGATGGGCTTGAGGCCGATGCCGGAGGTCTCGGGGAAGCGGATCTTCTTGTATTCCTCGGGGAACTCGGCTTTCAGGAAGTCGAGGAGCTTCTTCTGCCCCTCGCTCCCCGCCGCCCACTCGACCCCGGCGTAGGTGTCCTCGGTGTTCTCCCGGAAGATCACCATGTCCACGAGCTCGGGGTGCTTGACCGGGCTCGGCACCCCCTCGAAGTAACGCACCGGCCGCACGCAGGCGTAGAGGTCGAGGCGCTGGCGGATGGCCACGTTGATCGAGCGGATGCCGCCGCCTACCGGGGTGGTGAGGGGGCCCTTGATCGCCACCAGGTACTCCCGGATGGCCTCGATCGTCTCCTCGGGGAGCCAGACCTCCTCGCCGTAGACGCGGTTGGCCTTCTCGCCGGCGTAGACCTCCATCCAGGCGATCTTCCGCCGCCCGCCGTAGGCCTTCTCCACCGCCGCGTCGAAGACCGGCTGGGCGGCGTTCCAGATGTCGGGGCCGGTGCCGTCGCCCTCGATGAAGGCGACGATGGGGTGGTCGGGAACCACCAGCCTGCCGTTTTCGATGCGGATCTTCTCGCCCCACTCGGGTACCTTGATCTTCTGGAACATGCTCCCAAGCCTCCGCTACCCAAGATACCGGCCCCTGGGGGACGGAGGTCCCTTGGCCTCGAGCAGGGCGCGGGCGTTCGTCAGGTAGTGGGCGAGCACCCCGGGGACGAGCGAGCCGGTGGCCAGGTAGGCGGCGCCCAGGAGCAGGCCGGCGAGGAAGACGAAGACCCCGTAGGCCCAGGCCCGGCGGTCGGGGACCGGGTGGAAGAGGGCGAAGACGAGGGCCCCGAGGACCACGGCGAGGACCGGGTCCAGGGGCCGGGCGAGGCCGCCGACGACGAGCCCCCGGAAGAAGACCTCCTCGGCCAGGGCGCTGACCCCCGCGAGCGGCAGGAGCGCCCCCTCGGGGAGGGCGCGGACGGCGGCGCGGACCAGCGCCTCGGCCGCCCGGTAGGAGTCCGGGAAGAGCCGGGCGAAGGCGGCCTCCAGCCCGGCGAGGAGGAGGTAGACGAGGAGGAAGGCGAGGGTGTCGCGAAGGGGGTCGGGGCGCGCCACCGCCGGCAGGCCGAGCAGGGCCATCCCGGCCGCCCCCACCACGCCGAGGACGCCCTCGAGCACAAAGAGGAACGCCGCCGGGCTCACCGCTCCACCCGGAGGAGGAGCCGGTGGCGCCGGCTCCTGCCCGGCGGGATCTCGGTGGGGAAGACCAGGAGGAGGTCCTTCCCTTGGCCCCGCACCTCGAAGGGGCGGGGGCTCTCGAGCACCAGCGCCACGCCGTCGAGCTCGAGCCGGTGTCGCTCCGCCGGTCCCTCGGGGAGGCCCGCCGGGGGGCCTTCCAGGGTCAGGTTCAGGCCGAAGTAGCCGGCGTAGCCCGCGCTGTCCTCCCGCCCCACGCGCCACTCGACCAGGAGCGCCTCCTCCTTGGGCTTCGGCCGGTAAGTGCCCTTCAGGGCGAAGCCCTCGTGGCTCGCGGAGAGGTGCACGCGGTCCCGGTACTTGGTGGCCTCGAAGCGGACCGCGTCCCAGCCCGGGCCGAGCCCCTCCCGGTCGCCGGCGAGCCGGGGGACGAGGCTCCGGCCCCCGAGCAAGGGCCGTTCGGCCTCGCGGACGTCGAAGGCGAAGAGGGCGCCGCCCTCGGCGGGCCGGAGGTAGAGGTTCAGGGTGTGGCTCTCCAGGATCGCCTCGGCGAAGCCGTCCATGTCCATGTCCTCGAGGTAGAGCTCGAGCCAGGCGTACTTCCGGGGGTCGCAGCGGTTCTCGGCGGCGAGGAGCTCGCGCCAAGCGAAGCTCCGCGCCGCGGGGTCGCCGCCGTAGGCCGCCCCCCACTGGCCGCGGTAGAGCCGCTGGTAGGCGTCCTCCGGCGGGCGCTTGGCCTCCTCCAGCTTGTCCGAGACCCAGCGCATCTTGGCGAAGAGGTCGGCGGCCTCGGGACGCTCGCGGGGGAGGAGGCGGGGGTGCCCGCCGCCCGGGAGGAAGCCCGACGGG
>JALVVO010000059.1 GCA_027023345.1 Thermaceae bacterium | reverse complement strand
GAGGAACACCGAGCGCGAGCTCTACCTCGCCCCGGGGCCGGAGCCGGGCGAGGTAGAGCTCGCGCTCGGTGTTCCTCCGCTCCCTGGTGGCGAAGGCCCTAAAGTCGTGGCGGCCGATCAGGTAGGAGACCGCCGCCCGCATCGCCCCGAGGTCCAGGGGGCCGGGGTGCCAGAGCACCCGGTGGCGTAAAAGGGCGCTTGGGGCCTTCCGGAGCAGGACGCGGTAGCGGTAGGCCCGCCAGCGGGCGCTCTTTCGCGCGTGAAACTCGGGGGACACGACCCGGGCCGAGCGCACCCGGACGTCCTCGGGGAGCAGGGGGTTCAGGGCGAGGGGAATGCGCGCTTCGGGGATGGGGTCCTCGGTGTCGTAGTGGACCACCATCGCCAGCGCGTGGACGCCGGCGTCGGTGCGGCCGGCGGCGACTACCTTGGGCCGGGCCCCCGGGATCCGCGCCAGGGCCTCCTCGAGCACCCCCTGCACCGTTCGCTCCCCCCTCGCCTGGCGCTGAAAGCCAGCGAAGCCGGTGCCGTCGTACTCCAGGACCAGCGCGATCCGCCGCACGGGTAGCAGTTTACGCGGGAAGGAGCGGGGGGATGGGCCCAGGCTCCTTGCGCAAAAGACGCGGCTTTATCTATACTTAGAAAGCTTGGACGGCCCGGGGCGCCCCTGGCCCCGGGGCTGGCCGCCTCCGGACCGCTTTACGGGCGGCGTGGAGGCGGTTAAAATCGGGGCTTGGGCTTTGCTGCCCCGAAGGCTCTTTGAAAGACGGGGGCTTTTGCAGGAAGGGAGTGGTGCTTTGCCGACGATCAACCAGCTGGTCCGCTACGGCCGCAAGGTCAAACCGAAGAAGAGCAAGGTTCCGGCCTTGAAGGGGAGCCCGTTCCGCCGGGGCGTGTGCACCGTGGTGCGCACCGTCACCCCGAAGAAGCCGAACTCGGCGCTCCGGAAGGTGGCCAAGGTGCGGCTCACCTCGGGCTACGAGGTGACCGCCTACATCCCCGGCGAGGGCCACAACCTCCAGGAGCACTCGGTGGTGTTGGTGCGCGGCGGGCGCGTGAAGGACCTGCCGGGCGTGCGCTACCACATCGTCCGCGGGGTCTACGACGCCGCCGGCGTGGAGGGGCGCAGAAAGAGCCGCTCGAAGTACGGCACCAAGCGGCCCAAGGAGTAAGCCATGGCGAGGAGAAGAAGAGCCGAAATCCGCAAGCTGCCGCCCGACCTCGTCTACGGCGACGTGGTGGTGACCGCCTTCATCAACAAGATCATGCGCGACGGCAAGAAGAACCTGGCCGCCCGCATCTTCTACGACGCCTGCCGGATCATCCAGGAGCGGACCGGCCAGGAGCCCCTCAAGGTCTTCAAGGCGGCGGTGGAGAACGCCAAACCCCGCATGGAGACCCGCTCCCGTCGCGTGGGCGGTTCCAACTACCAGGTCCCGGTGGAGGTCAGCCCCCGCCGCCAGCAGTCCCTGGCGCTTAGGTGGCTCGTCCAGGCGGCGAACCAGCGTCCCGAGCGCACCGCCGCCGAGCGCATCGCCGCCGAGCTGATCGAGGCCGCCGAGGGCAAGGGCGGGGCGGTCAAAAAGCGCGAGGAAGTCGAGCGCATGGCCGAGGCCAACCGGGCCTACGCCCACTACCGGTGGTAGCGATGGCGCAGAAGACCTTCGACTACACCAAGTTCGACCTGAAGAAGACCCGCAACATCGGGATCGCGGCCCACATCGACGCGGGCAAGACCACCACCACCGAGCGCATCCTCTTCTACACCGGCAGGATCCACAAGATCGGCGAGGTCCACGAGGGCGCCGCCACCATGGACTTCATGGAGCAGGAGCGCGAGCGGGGGATCACCATCACCGCGGCGGTGACCACGGCGTTCTGGAAGGAACACCGCATCAACATCATCGACACCCCCGGCCACGTGGACTTCACCATCGAGGTGGAGCGCTCCATGCGCGTCCTCGACGGGGCGGTGGTGGTCTTCGACGCCTCCCAGGGCGTGGAGCCGCAGTCGGAGACGGTCTGGCGCCAGGCGGACAAGTACCGGGTCCCCCGCATCGCCTTCGCCAACAAGATGGACAAGACCGGCGCCGACATCTGGCTGGTCATCAACTCGATGAAGGAGCGCGTGGGGGCCCGGCCCGTGCTCATGCAGCTCCCCATCGGTCAGGAGGACAGCTTCTCGGGGATCATCGACCTCCTTCGCATGAAGGCCTACACCTACGGCAATGACCTCGGCACCGACATCCGCGAGATCGAGATCCCCGAGGACTACCGCGCGCAGGCCGAGGAGTGGCACGAAAAATTGATCGAGACCGCCGCCGACTTCGACGAGGAGATCATGATGAAGTACCTCGAGGGCGAGGCGATCTCCGAGGACGAGATCAAGGCGGCGATCCGCAAGGGCACCATCTCCCTGGACATTACCCCCGTCTTTCTCGGTTCCGCGCTCAAGAACAAGGGCGTCCAGCTTCTCCTGGACGCGATCGTGGACTACCTGCCCTCCCCCCTGGACGTGCCCCCGATCAAGGGCACGACCCCGGACGGGCGCGAGGTCGAGCGGCACCCGGACCCGAACGGGCCGCTGGCGGCGCTCGCCTTCAAGATCATGGCCGACCCCTACGTCGGCCGCCTGACCTTCATCCGGGTCTACTCCGGCACCATCAAGGCCGGCTCCTACGTCTTTAACTCCACCAAGGGCAAGAAGGAGCGGATCGGCCGGCTGCTGCGGATGCACGCGAACCACCGCGAGGAGGTCGAGGAGCTCCAGGCCGGCGACCTGGGCGCGGTGGTGGGCCTCAAGGACACCATCACCGGCGACACCCTGGTGGGCGAGAAGGACGAGCCCATTGTGCTCGAGTCCATTGACATCCCCGAGCCGGTGATCGACGTCGCCATCGAGCCCAAGTCCAAGGCCGACCAGGAGAAGCTGACCATGGCGCTGGCCCGCCTCTCCGAGGAAGACCCCACCTTCCGGGTCCACACCGACCCCGAGAGCGGCCAGACCATCATCTCGGGGATGGGCGAGCTCCACCTCGAGATCATCGTCGACCGGCTCAAGCGCGAGTTCAAGGTCGAGGCCAACGTGGGCAAGCCCCAGGTGGCCTACCGCGAGACCATCACCGTGCCGGTCGACGCCGAGGGCAAGTTCATCCGCCAGACCGGCGGCCGCGGCCAGTACGGCCACGTCAAGATCAAGGCCGAGCCCCTGCCCCGCGGCGGCGGCTTCGAGTTCGTGAACGCCATCGTCGGCGGCGTGATCCCCAAAGACTTCATCCCCGCGGTGCAGAAGGGCATCGAGGAGGCGATGCAGACCGGGCCCTTGATCGGCTTCCCGGTGGTGGACCTCAAGGTGACGCTCTACGACGGCAGCCACCACGAGGTGGACTCCTCCGAGATGGCCTTCAAGATCGCCGCCTCGATGGCGCTCAAGGAGGCGGTCAAGAAGGGGCAGCCGGCGATCCTGGAGCCGATCATGAAGGTCGAGGTCGTCACCCCCGAGGAGTACCTCGGCGACGTGATCGGCGACCTGAACTCCCGCCGGGGGCAGATCCTCGGCATGGAGCCGCGCGGCAACGCGCAGGTGGTGCGGGCCTACGTGCCGCTCGCCGAGATGTTCGGCTACGCCACCGACCTGCGCTCGAAGACCCAAGGTCGGGCCTCGTTCGTGATGTTCTTCGACCACTACGCCGAGGTTCCCAAGCAGATCCAAGAGAAGCTGATGCAGGAGTGAGGTGAGGGCCATGGCGAAAGAGGAATTCAAACGCACGAAGCCGCACGTGAACGTAGGGACGATTGGGCACGTGGACCACGGGAAGACGACGTTGACGGCGGCGATCACG
>JALVVO010000058.1 GCA_027023345.1 Thermaceae bacterium | reverse complement strand
CTGGTAGCCGAGGATCATGAGGACGCTCGGCGCCACCCCGACGCCGAGGCTCGCCGCCAGCGCGATCGAGGAGATGCCGTCGAGGGCGCTCTTGACGAGGAGCAGCGAGGGGTCGCCGAGGAGGCCGTTGTTGAGGGCGCCGATCAGGGTCATGGGCCCGACGCAAAAGAGCACGCTCGCGGTGACGAACCCCTCGGTGAAGCTCCCCCCGCCCTTGACGGCCCGCTTGATCCCCTCCCCCAGGCGCTCGATGCCCTCCTCGAGCCCGAGCGCCTCGCCCAGCGCGCCGCCCGCGGCCATGGCGAGCAGGGCCAGGATCACCCCGTCCACCGGGCCCGCCTTCACCTTGGGGATCGAGCCCGCCATCAAAAAGCCGATGAAGACCGTGGTGAGCCCGACCCCCTGCACCACCGTGCGGCGAAGCTTTAGGGGCACGCGGCCGTGGAGAAAGAGGCCGAGGGCGCTCCCCAGGAGGACCGCGGCCGCGTTCACCCAGGTGCCGCTCGTCTTGGCCCAGAACGAGAGCTCCATTCTGGCCGATTATAATCGCCTCCGTGCGCGCGCTCCTTTCAGTTTACGACAAGCGGGGGATCCTCGAGTTCGCCCGGGGGATGGCCGAGCTCGGGGTGGAGCTTTGGGCGAGCGGGGGCACCGCCAAGGTGCTCAGGGAGGCCGGGCTTGCCGTGCGGGAACTTGCCGAGCTCACCGGCTTCGCCGAGCTCCTCGGCGGGCGGGTGAAGACGCTGCACCCGGCGGTCTTCGCCGGCGTCCTCGCCCGCGAGGACCAGCTCGGGGAGCTGGGCGCGGCGGGGTTTTTCCCCTTTGACCTGGTGGCCGTGAACCTCTACCCCTTCGAGGAGGCCGCGGGATCGGGCCTTCCCGAGGCCGAGGTGCTCGAGCAGATCGACATCGGGGGGCCCGCCCTGCTCCGGGCCGCGGCCAAGAACTTTCCCCGGGTCTACGCCGTCGCCGACCCCGCCGACTACCCGCGGGTGCTCGAGGCCCTGAAGAAGGGCGGCGACCCCGGGCTTCGGCGGGCGCTCGCGGCCAAGGCCTTTGCGCTTGCGGCGGCCTACGACGCCGCGATCGCGGATTGGTTCGTCCGGGAGGAGGCGTTTCCGGAGCGGAAGGTCCTGGTGCTCGAGCAAGAGGCCCCCCTCCGCTACGGGGAGAACCCCCACCAGCCGGCGGCGCTCTACCGGATCCGGGGCGAGGCCGGACCGCTTTTTTTGGCCCGGGTGCTCCAGGGCAAGCCCATGAGCTACAACAACTACGCCGACGCCGAGGCCGCCTGGCGGCTCGTGAGCGAGTTCGAGGGGCCGGCGGCGGTGGCGGTCAAGCACCAGATGCCCTCCGGCGTGGGGCTCGGCGAGAGCCCCGCCGAGGCCTACGCCCGGGCCTACGCCGCCGACCCGGTGAGCATCTTCGGCGGGATCGTGGCCTTCAACCGGGTGGTGGACGAGCGGGCGGCGGAGGCGATCGGGAACCTGTTCCTGGAGATCGTCCTCGCTCCCGGCTTTACCGAGGGGGCGCGGGAGCGCTTTTCGCGGAAGAAGAACCTCCGGTTGATCGAGGTCCCCGCGCCCTACCGGCCGGGGCTCGAGTTCCGCCACCTCGCCGGCGGCTTCCTCGTTCAGGCGGGGGACGGGGAGGTCTTCGGAGAAGCCCGGGTGGTCACCGAGCGCGCCCCCAGCGAGGACGAGCTCCGGGCCCTTCGCTTCGCCATGGCCGTGGCCAAGCACGCTCGCTCCAACGCGATCGTGGTGGCGAACGGGGAGCGTACCCTCGGGATCGGCCAGGGCCAGACGAGCCGGGTGGACGCCGCCCGCATCGCCCTGGAGCGGGCGGGAGAGGCGGCGCGGGGCGCGGTGCTGGCCTCCGACGGCTTCTTCCCCTTCGACGACGTGGTGCGGCTCGCCGCCCGCTACGGCGTCGCGGCGATCGCCCAGCCCGGCGGCTCCAAGCGCGACGCCGACTCGATCCAGGCGGCGAACGAGGCGGGGATCGCCATGGTCTTCACCGGCCTCCGCCACTTCCGCCACTAGCCCGGAGCACGAAGAGGGCGAGGAAGACCCCGAAAAGGGCGGCCGCGTTGGGCAGGAGGGCGTAGCCGGCGCGGTTTTGGACGAGGGCGTTGAGGAGGAGCAGGACCGCGAGCAAGAGGACGGGGATCCGGAGCCTTCGCATCTAGAAGAGCGGGTCCTGGCGGGCGGCCTTGACCTCGGGCCTTTGCTTCTCCCCGAGCTCGTCGAGCACCCGCTTGACCTCCTGGATGTCCTTCCAGGTCAGGGCCTTGGGGCTTCCCGGGGCGCGAGAGGGGTTCCGGAGCAGGTAGGCGGGGTGGAACATGGGGAAGACCTTGATCCCGTTCCACTCGAACCACTGCCCCCGGACCCGGGTGATCGGGACCTTCTGGCCGAGGAAGAACTGGGTGGCCACCGAGCCCAAGGGGACGATGATCAACGGGCGGACGATCTCGATCTCGGGCAGGAGCCAGAGTTGGGTACAGATCTTCACCTCGTCGGGGAGCGGGGTGCGGTTTCCCGGCGGGCGGCACTTGACCACGTTGGTGATGTAGACGTCGTTCGGGTCGATGCCGGCGGCCTCGAGGATGCGGTCGAGGAGCTGGCCGGCCTTGCCCACGAAGGGGAGCCCCTGCCGGTCCTCGTCGGCGCCGGGGGCCTCGCCGACGAACATGAGCCGGGCCTCGGGGTTGCCCCGGCTGAAGACGACCTGGGTGCGCCCCTCGGCGAGGCGGCACGCGCGGCAGGCGCTCGCCTTGGCTTTGAGCTCTTCAAGCGGCGTCATTCGATGGGTTCGCGGGCCTTGCGGGCTTCCCGGCGGAGCTTGGGATCGAGGCCGATCATGAGGAAGAAGTTCTCGAGCGCGTTCTCCTTCCCCTTGATCTCGGGGTAGGCGTCCTCGGCGGTGCCGGTCACGAAGGGGAGGGAGCGGTAGAGCTCGAGCGCGTAGGCCACCGCCGCGTCCGGCCCCTCCTTCTCGGCGACCTCGGCGAGCTTGGCGTAGACCTCGCGCCGGGCCTCGGCGTGCCGCTTAAAGACCTCGGGGTTCGGGGTCTCCGGGGCCCGGAGGATGTCCTGCTTGGCGATCCGGCGGTAGTGCTTGAGCCCCCGGATGATCTCCTCGGTGGAAAGCGTGACCTTGTACTCCATACCCGCTCCTCTCAGAAAAGCCGTCGGGGGCGCAACTCGGCCGCCCTGCCCTCGTGCTCGGATTATACCCGCGGGCGGAAATCGGCTGTCAACGCAAACTCGGTTTTCGCGACTATAATGGCCTCGTGCACCACCTTGGGGCCTATCTTATTAAGGAAAAGCTTCGCCAGGAAGGGTCGATCGAGGTCTTCGAGGCGCTGGACCCGGTGACCGGCGGGGCGGTGTTGCTCTTTTGGCCGCTCGAGGGCATGCCGCCGAAGCTCGACCTGCCCCGGGTGCTGCCCTACGAACTTCCGGTCGAGGACGCCTGGCTCCAGGAGCTCCCCTTCGGCGCGACCGGCGCCCGCCGCTACCGGGGGGTGGCCGAGCCCGACCGGCTGCTCGCCTGGACCCGGCGTCTGCTCGCCACCTTCGCTGAGCTCGAGGCCCGGGGCCTCCGGCACGGCAAGCTCGACCTCACCGACCTCTGGGTGCGTGGGGAGGCGATCTGGGTAAGCGGGGTGGGCGTCCCCTGGCCCGACCCCGAGCCCGACGCGGCGCGGCTGGTGGCGGTTTTGCGCGAGCTCGCCGGCGAGCGTTGGGCGGGCTGGCCCTACGCCGAGGTCCTGGAGTCCCTCGCCGAGGGGTGGCGGGGTTACGGCGAGGTGCTCGCGCTCCTGCAGGAGCCGGGCG
>JALVVO010000057.1 GCA_027023345.1 Thermaceae bacterium | reverse complement strand
AGCCCCAGGCGCACCCCTGAAAAGGTCCGGGAACAGGTCGTTCGACTCCGCCGGCAGCGCTGGCCCTACCACGCCATCGCCGAGTGGCTCGGAATCTCCCAGAGCACGGTGGCCCGCATTCTTAAAGCCCAGGGGTTGAACCGTCTTTCCGCCCTAGAACCCAAGCCTCCTCCTAAACGCTTCGAGGTCGAGGCGCCTGGGGTCCTCCTGCACCTGGACACCAAGAAGCTCGCCCGGTTTGCAAGGCCAGGGCACCGGGTGACCGGGGACCGACGCCGGGCTTCTCCCGGGGCGGGCTACGAAGTGGTCTACGCTGCGGTAGACGCCTATAGCCGCCTGGCCTACGTGGAGGTGAAGGCAAACGAACGAAAGGAGAGCGCTGTGGCCTTTCTGCTTGCGGCCCTCCGCCACTACCGGAGGTTAGGCGTCCGGGTCCAGGCGGTGATGACCGACAACGCTAAGGTCTTTAAGTCCAAGCGTTTCCAGCGGGTGCTCAAGGGGCTGGGCATCCGGCATGAGACCACGCCTCCCTATACGCCGAGGGTGAACGGGAAGGTGGAGCGGTTCATTCGCACGCTCCTCAACGAGTGGGCGTATGCCCATGCTTACGCGAGCTCCGAGGCGCGGAACGCCCACCTGCCCGAGTGGCTCCACTTCTACAACTGGCACCGGCCGCACACCAGCTTGGGCAACCGAGCACCCATCTCACGCTTGGGGCTTAGTGTGAACAACGTGGTGAAACTGCACACCTAGCCCCAAGCCCTATCCTAATCTTAGGAGCTCTTCTCGGCTAGCGCAGCTTGGCCACCTCCTCTGGGCTCGCCGGTCCAAAGTCGTTGCCCCACGCGGTGCGAATGTAGCTGATCACGGCCGCCGCCTGTTGGTCGTCGAGCTGGGCGGCGAAGGGCGGCATCGCCGTGCCCGGCTTGCCGTGGAGCACGGTCTTGATCACGTACTCGGCGTCCTTCAGGTTCGCGTTGCCGGCGAGCGCGGGGAAGGTGGGGGGCATGCCTTGGCCGTCGGCCTGGTGGCAGCTCGCGCAGAGCCGCTGGTAGAGGGCCTTGCCGTCGGCGACCCCGGCGGCGGCCGGGGTCTTCGCTTTCCCCTCGGACTCGACCTGACCGGCGGCGGCCAGCGCCCCGCCGGGAATGGCGTTCTCACCGTAGTAGGCGAGCCATGTTGCGGTGCCGGCGAAGATCAGAAAGAGCAGCACCGGAAGCAGCGCGTAGCGGAAGAAGTCGGGCTTCGCCGGGGACTCGAGCTCCACGCTGTCCACCATGCGCACCTCGACCGGCGACATGATGGGCGCGCGGGCGATGTGCCCGGCGTAGACCGGCCCTTTGCGGGCCACCTCGAAGACGTACTCGTGGTGGTCCACCGAGCCGTCGGCGTAGTGGACGACGGCGATCAGGTAGTGGGTGCCCTCGGCGAGCCCGGAGGGATCGAGCTCGAGGGTGAAGGGCGGCTTCTCGAGCACCGCGAAGGGCTCGTCCTGGTTGTCCAGGTAGACCTCGACGCGTGCGACATCCATCGGTCCTTACCCCCTTTCAACGGCGATGTGCCGGCGGTGGAACTCGCGCACCGCCCACCAGGTCATCTGCGGCAGGAAGAGGTAGACGGTGCCGGCGAAGAGCATCAAGAGGCTCCAGAAGCGGTCGAGGTGGCCGCTCAGGACCATCCCGCCGACGCCCCAGACCAAGAGGGCGGCGAAGACGTAGGAAAAGCGGATCAGGGAGCGCTTGCCGGTGATCATCCCGGCGGCGTAGAGGGAGGCGTAGACCCCGGCGGAGAAGACGAAGGTGAAGCCGTAGAGGATCATCGTCCCCAGGACCTGGGTCACCTCGTGGCTAGGCTGCATGGCCTTCCCTCCGTTTCCCAATGGTTAGGAGGTCGTAGACGAGCACCAGGTATCCGGCGACGAAGATCCAGGCGAAGAGGTAGCGCCAGCCGAGGGTGTTGGTGTACCAGGGGTGGGTGTAGGACTGGATGAACGCGCTCCAGGTGCTCCCGAGCTCGGCGCGCTCGACCATCGTCTGCGAGAAGCCGGAAATGGTGAAGGAGCCGGCGATGCCCACGATCCCGAGGATCAAGAGGGCGAAGGCCCAGCTCCAGTATTTGGAGTCGAGGGGAATCATCACCGGCCGGCGCACGTTCTGCACCGCGATGTAGATGAGCGTCATCACCGTGCCCAGGTAGGCGCCGAAGAAGGCCAGGTGGCCGTGGGCGGCGGCGAGCTGGGTGCCGTGGGAGTACATGTTGATCTGGGGCAGGGTCTGCATGAAGCCCCAGACGCCGGCGCCGATGAAGTTGCCGAACGCCTGGGCGATGGCCCAGAAAAGGGCCGGCCGGTTCACCGTGTGCATCCGGTGGGCGCCGGCGTCGTAAAGGGCGTGGACCACCATGGCCACGAGGGGCAGGGGCTCGAGCGCGGAGAAGAACCCGCCGAGCCCGATCCAGTACTCCGGCGTGCCGATCCAGAAGTAATGGTGCCCCAGGCCCAGGATGCCGGTGCCGAAGACCAGCGCGACCTCGAGGAAGAGCCAGGTCTCGATCAGCTTGCGGGGCGTGCCCAGGAGGTACATCAGGCTCCAGCCCATGAGCACGCCGACCAGCACCTCCCAGGTGGCCTCCACCCAGAGGTGCACCACCCACCACCAGAGGTACTGGTCCATGGTGACGTTCACGGTGTAGTGCATCCCGGCGGTGTAGAGGGCGCCGAGGGCGACGAGGTCGAAGATGAGGACGCCGAGGAGGCCGGTGATCCGCCGGGCGGCCAGGGTGGTGGCGATCACGTTGAAGAGGAAGACCGCCACCCAGGCCACGATGGCGATGTCCGCCCATCTCGGTGCCTCGATGTACTCGCGCCCCTCGTTGATGAACCAGAGGGTGAAGGCGTTGCCCGGGCCGATCTGGACGAAGAGGTAGACCAGGACGACGACGGTGACGCCGGCGACGATCACCCACCAGATGAACTTGGCGAGCTTGATGCCGACGACCTCGCGGCCGGTCTCCAGGGGCAGGAACCAGTAAACGCCCCCCATCAGCCCCACCAGGAGCCAGACGATCATCGCGTTGACGTGGAGGGTCCGGTTGGTCATGAAGGGGAGCTTGTCGAGGAGGAAGTCGGGGTTGATGTACTGGTAGGCGGCGATCAGCCCGAAGATGAGCTGGGCGCCGAAGAGGACGATGGCCACCGCGAAGTAGGCGAGGGCCAGCTTCTGGGATTCGAAGAGTTCCTGGGCCTTGGGACGTGCGAAGGAAGTCGCCATACCCACCTCCTTACTGGGCCACCGCGAAGCGCGGCGGGAAGCCGTTGGTGTCGATCGCCGACATCCACTTGAGGAAGGCGATCAGGGCCACGAGCTCCTCGTCGGAAAAGCGCAGGTTGGGCATCTTCCGGGGCCCCTGCGGCATCGCCGGCGGGTCCTTGAGCCAGGCCATCATCGCCTCTTCCCGGGTCTTGGCGCCGGTCAGGGGCATGATCCGCTCCTCCCACCAGGGGTCGAGCCAGGCCCGGGTTAGGTCGGTGGCGTAGTAGGCGCCGTTACCCAGGATCTGGTGGCACTCCATGCAGTTCCGGGACTGAAGGGTCATCTTGCCCTTGTTGATGAGGTCGAAGGCTTCCTCGGCCGTCCAGGTCTTGCCGAAGAAGCCGGTCTCCCGGCCCACGGCTGGCACCTGGCGGTGCTTCTCCGCGTCCCAGACCAGCTTGATCTCGTAGTTGATCACGGTCCAGTCGGGGATGCGGCCCGAACCTGGGCGGACCTGGTCGGCGGTGTCGAAGGTGAGCCAGAGCAGGATGAAGGTCATGACCAGCGAGCTCACCACCGCCGCGTTCCGCCAGAACGTCGGGGAGAGCCAGCCGTAGCCGCGGGAGAGGACGAGCGTGACGACGGCGGAGAAGAAGATCGCTGCGACCGCGATCTGAATCCAGCTGTAGTCCATACCGCCCTCCTTTCTTTGAAGAGCATGAGGGCGGAGCCGGGGGCCGGGCCATGACCCCGGTCATGGGACGTATGTCCCGCGGCTACTTTAGGAGGGCTTGGAGGGCGGGTTCGTGGGCGACGGCCTTCTTCGAGTAGATCCGGACGGCCTCGCCGCCGACCCCGCGGTGGCCGGTGGCGGTGGACCAGACCAGGTACTGGTCCTCGAAGGGCCCTTCGAGGATCCGGAAGAACCAGAAGTTCGGGCCCTGGCCGAGGAGGAGAACGTCGCCGAGCTCCTCGGGGGCGAGGGGCTTGCCCCGGGCGCCGGGGGTGAGCTCGAGCAGGTAGTCCTCGGGATCGCCCTTCTTGAGGGCGAGGAGTACGGTCTCGAAGGTGCGGTTTTTTAGCTTTGCGTCCACGTACTCGTAGACGAGGAGCCCCTTTTCCGTGAGCTCGGCGGTCTGGCTCGGGGCGATCCGCTCAGGGTTTTCCACCAGGGCCTTGGCCTCGGCCACCCAGGGAGCGGGCTCGCCCGCGAGGCGGTGCTCCGGGACCGCGCCTTGCGCGAGCGCGAGTCCGAGGGCCAGGGCGAGGGTGAGGAGGGCACGCACGGGACCAAGCATACCGCGCTATGCTCGAAGGGTGAAGTTCGCCCACCTCCACCAGCACACCCAGTTCTCCCTTCTGGACGGGGCGGCCAAGCTCAAGGACCTCCTCGAGTGGGTCAAGAAGACGAGCCCCGAGTACCCCGCGCTCGCCATCACCGACCACGGCAACCTCTTCGGTGCGGTGGAGTTCTACCGGCTGGCCCACCGGATGGGGGTCAAGCCGATCATCGGCTACGAGGCCTACGTCGCCGCCGAGAGCCGCTTTGACCGGAAACGCAGGAAGGGCCTGGACGGCGGCTACTACCACCTCACCCTGATCGCCAAGGACTTCAAGGGCTACCAGAACCTGGTCAAGCTCGCCACCCGGGCCTACCTTGAAGGTTTTTACGAAAAGCCACGGATCGACCGCGAGCTCTTAAGGGAGCACTCCGAGGGGCTGATCGTGCTCTCGGGGTGCCTGGGCTCGGAGATCAACCAGTTCATCCTGGCGGGGCGCGAGGATTTGGCGGAGGCACGGCTCAACGAGTACCTCTCGATCTTCAAGGATCGCTTCTTCATCGAGATCCAAAACCACGGCCTGGAGGAGCAGGCCCGGGTGAACGCGGTCTTGAAGGAGTTCGCAAAAAAGTACGGCCTCGGCATGGTGGCCACCAACGACGGCCACTACGTCAAGAAGGAGGACGCCGAGGCCCACGAGGTCCTGCTCGCGATCCAGTCCAAGGCCACCTGGGACGACCCCGACCGCTGGAAGTTCCCCTGCGACGAGTTCTACGTCAAGACCCCGGAGGAGATGCGAAAGGCCCTGCCCCCGGAGGAGTGGGGCGACGAGGTCTTCGACAACACCGTCTTCATCGCCGAGATGGCCACGGTCGAGCTCCCGGTGGACGATCGCCGCCGCTACCGCATCCCCAAGTACCCTACGCCCGAGGGAAAGACCGACGCCCAGCACCTGGCCGAGCTCACCTTCTCGGGCCTCGCCGAGCGCTACCCCGACCGGATCACCGAGGACTTCTACCGGGAGGTGCTGAGGAGGCTCGGCCACCCCGTCCCCCACGGGGGGATGGAGGCGCTCGCCGAGCGGCTCGCGCTGCTTTCCCGCGAGGAGCGGAAGCGGCTCGCCGGCCTGCTTCCGGACCCCAAGGAGGTCCGCGAGTGGGACGCCGAGGGCATCCTGGCCCGGGCGCTTTATGAGCTCGAGGTCATCGAGGACATGGGCTTTCCCGGCTACTTCCTGATCGTTCAGGACTACATCAACTGGGCCAAGGAGAAGGGGATCAGCGTGGGGCCGGGCCGGGGGAGCGCCGCCGGGAGCCTGGTGGCCTACGCCACCCGGATCACCAACATCGATCCGCTCGAGTTCAACCTCCTCTTCGAGCGCTTCTTGAACCCCGCCCGGGTCAGCATGCCCGACATCGACACCGACTTCTCCGATGTGCGCCGGGACGAGGTGATCGAGTACGTCCGCGAGCGCTACGGCGCCGACCGCGTCGCCCAGATCGCGACCTTCGGGACGATGGCCAGTAAGGCGGCGATCAAGGACGTGGCCCGGGTCTTCGGCATTCCCCACAAGAGGGCGGAGGAGATCGCCAAGCTCGTCCCCACCAAGTTCGGCCGGCCGATCCCCTTGAAGGAGGCGGTGGAAACCGTCCCCGACCTCAAGGCCTGGATGGAGCGGGACCCCGAGGTCAAGCGGGTGATCGAGGTGGCGATGCGGCTCGAGGGCCTGAACCGCCACGCCTCGGTGCACGCCGCCGGGGTGGTGATCGGCGAGGGGCCGCTCACTGACCTGGTGCCGCTGATGAAGGAGTCGGGCGGGGGCGAGAAGATCATCACCCAGTACGACATGAACGCGGTCGAGGCCCTGGGGCTTTTGAAGATGGACTTTTTGGGCCTCCGCACCCTCTCCTTCTTGGAGGAGGCCGCCCGGATCGTGAAGGAGTCCAAGGGCGACGAGCTCGACTACGACCGCCTCCCCCTCGACGACGCGAAGACCTTCGAGCTCCTCCAGCGCGGCGAGACCAAGGGGGTCTTCCAGCTCGAGGGCACGGGGATGACCAACACCGTGCGCGCCTTCCGCCCCGAGCGCATCCACGACCTGATCGCGATCCTCTCCCTCTACCGCCCGGGGCCGATGGACAACATCCCCACCTACCTCCGGCGCAAGCACGGGCGCGAGCCGGTCTCCTACGCCGAGTTCCCCCACGCCGAGAAGTACCTCCGGCCAATCCTCGAGGAGACCTACGGCATTCCCGTCTACCAGGAGCAGATCATGCAGATCGCGAGCGCGGTGGCGGGCTACACCCTGGGCGAGGCCGACCTCCTCCGCCGGGCGATGGGCAAGAAGAAGGTCGAGGAGATGAAGCGCCACCGCGAGCGCTTCATCCAGGGCGCGGCCGAGCGGGGGATCCCCGAGGAGGAGGCGAGCCGGCTCTTCGACATGCTCGAGGCCTTCGCCAACTACGGCTTCAACAAGTGCCTGCCCGCCTCCGCCCGGGTGGTGGACGCCCGCACCGGAAGACGGGTGACGGTGGGCGAGATCGTCCGGGGAGAGGCCCGCGGGGTTTGGGTGCCCTCTTTGGACGAGGCGAGCCTGAAGATCGTTCCCCGCCCCGTGGTGGCCGCCTTCCCCAGCGGCCGGCGCCCGGTTTTCCGGCTCAAGACCGCGAGCGGCCGCGAACTCGTGGCCACCGCCAACCACCCCTTCTACACCCCCAAGGGCTGGCGGGAGCTCGGCCGCATTCGCCCCGGGGACTACGTGGCCCTCGCCCGCAGGATCCCTTACGAGGCCCGATCCGAGCTGAAGGACGCCGAGCTTGACCTCCTCGCCTTCGCCCTGGCGGAGGGAAACCTGCGTCACCCTTCGGGGTTTTACCTCTATACCGGGGACGAGGCGGTGCTCGAGGCGATGCACAAGGCGCTCTCCGCCTTTCCCAACACCCGGGTCCGGGTGGAGCGGAAGAAGCCCGCGGCCGCCGTCTACGTGGGCCGGACGCGAAGGGGCGAGGAGAGCGGGGCCCGGGCCTTCCTCGCCCGGATGGGCGTGCTCGGCCTCGCCGCCAGCGAGAAGTTCGTTCCCGAGCCGGTCTTCGCCGAGCCTCCCGAGCGCCTGGCGCGCTTTTTGGGCCGGCTTTGGTCGGGGGACGGCGGCGTCCAGCCCGCCACCAAGCTGGTCCACTACGCCACCGCCTCCCGTCGGCTTGCCGAGGACGTGCAGCACCTGCTTCTCAGGCTCGGCATCCTCTCGAGCCTCAAGGAGAAGAGCTTCGCCTACCGGGGGGAGAAGCGGAAGGGGTACGTGGTCTACCTGATCGGAGGCGACGCGATGCTGCGCCGCTTCGCCGAGCGGGTGGGACCCTACCTCGTGGGCAAGCGAGCCGACGACCTAAAGCGGCTTAGAGAGGAGCTCTCCGGCGCGGGCGTCTCGGCGAGGGATGTCCTGCCCAACGACTTCCTCCCCCGGATACTCGCCGAGGTGAGCCGGGCGGCCTCGAGCGAGGGCAAGGGGTACGCCGCTTACTTGGAGGCCCAGGGCGTTTCGAGCGGGATTCTGAGGCCCAACGCCACCAAGCGGGGCCTCACCCGGGCGACCGTTTTGCGACTCGCGGCCCTGACCGGAAGCCTCTTGCTTTTGCGCCTGGCCGAGAGCGACCTTTACTGGGACCGGGTGGTGGCGGTGGAGCCCGCCGGCGAGGAGGAGGTCTACGACCTTACCGTCGAGGGCACCCACACCTTCGTCGCCGAGGACCTGGTGGTCCATAACTCCCACGCCGCCGCCTACGCCTTGATCGCCTACCAGACCGCCTACGTCAAGGCCCACTACCCGGTGGAGTTCATGGCCGCCTTGCTCACGGTGGAGCGGAAGAACTCGGACAAGGTGGCAGAGTACATCCGCGACGCCCGGGCGATGGGCATTCCCGTGCTCCCGCCGGACATCAACCGCTCGGGGTTCGACTTCCGGGTGGTGGGGGAGGAGATCCTCTTCGGCCTCTCGGCGGTGAAGAACGTGGGCGAGGCGGCGGTGGAAGCGATCCTCGCCGAGCGCGAGCGGGGCGGCCCCTTCGCCTCGCTCGGGGACTTCTTGAAGCGGGTGGACCTGCACCTGGTGAACCGGCGGGCGGTGGAGTCGCTGATCAAGGCCGGGGCCTTCGACGCCTTCGGCGAGCGGGGGGCGATGCTCGCGGGGCTCGAGGAGCTTTTGAAGTGGGCGGCGGCGGAGCAGGAGCACGCCCGGATGGGGCTTTCCGGGCTCTTCGAGGAGGCTAGCGAGCCGGTACTCCCCTCGGTGCCGCCGATCCCCGAGGTCGAGCGGCTCAAGATGGAGAAGGAGGCCCTCGGGATCTACGTGACCGGCCACCCCCTCCGGCACTATGAGGGGCTCGCCGAGGTGGCGACGGTGACGATCGCCGAGCTCGCGCGCTACTACGAGGCCCAGTCGGAGGGGAGGCGCCGGATCAAGCTGGTGCTCGCCGGCATGGTCGAGGACGTGGCGCGCAAGCCCACCAAGTCCGGCGGCATGATGGCCAAGTTCCAGCTCGCCGACGAGACCGGGGCGATCGAGGTGGTGGCCTTCGGCCGGGCCTACGAGCGGGTCTCGCCCCGGCTCAAGGAGGACGCCCCGGTGGCCGTGGTGGCTGCCGTGGAGCCCGACGCCGACGGCGAGAGCCTCAGGGTGGTGGCCGAGGACCTCTACCTTTGGGAGGAGCTCGAGGGCCTGCCGAAGGTGCTCGAGCTCGAGCTCGAGCTCGACGCGCTCAGCGAGGAACGGATGCTCGAGCTAAGAAGCCTCCTCGACGCCCATCCGGGCACCGTGCCCCTCCGGCTCCGGGTGCGAGGCCCCGGGGGCCGGGCGCTGCTTTTGGCCCGTGGCGTTCGGGTGGACGAAGGCGTGCTGCCCGAGCTCGCGCGGGCCGGGGTCGGCGCCCGCTTCGTTCCCGACGCGGAGGCGCTCCTCGCCGCCCGCCGCGACGCCGAGGGCGGCGAGGAGGCGGTACCCTTCTAGGCCGAGAGCGGGCGGTCCTCGCCCTCGGGTTCGGGGAGGTCGCCCCAGGCGAGCTCGACCAGCTCAATGAGCTCCTCCACCGGCACCCGGTGGCGGGCGGCGAGCTTTGCGACGCGCTTGCCCAGGGCCCGGACGTGGGCCCCCTCGGGTTCGTCCTCGCTCTCCTCCAGGAGGGCGATGAGCCAGGTCAGGAGCTCCTGGGCCTCGGCCTCGGGGAGCCCGCGGGTGAGGGCCTCGTCCTCGAGCAGTTGGTCAATGAGCCTTTCGAGCGTAGAGGGTTTCATCCTTCTTCACCAGGCCGAGTTGCCGGGCCTCGGCCTCGAGGAACGCCGGGGTGCGGGTGGCCGCGAGCGTGGCCTCGAGCTCCCGCACCCGCCGCCAGAGCTCCGCGTTCTCGGCCTCGAGCCGCCGGACCTCCCGGTCGAGGGTGGCGGTTCGGTAGGCCTCGAAGGCCAAAAGCCCTACCGCTTGCAACACGCCCAGGGCGAAGACCAGATAGAGCACGCGGTAGCTCGGGCGGTCCCGGACCACGACCCCACTATACGCGAGCCGGGGCGTTTTGCCGAGTTCACCGTTTATACTGGAATTGTTAGGAGGTGGCTTGGAAAATGCCAAGTATTCGCAATAAGGACCGTTCCGTCTACCGGGAAAGGCTGAAGAGCGTCGGGCTTCGCCACACCCTGCCCAGGGAGCGGATTTTGTCGTATTTGGATCGAAAGAACGTTCACCCCACCCCTGAGGAGCTCTATCAGGGGCTGCGGAAGAAGGGGTACAGCATTGGGCTTTCCACCGTTTACCTGAACCTCCAGGTGCTCCGCGAGGTGGGGCTGATTCGCGAGTTCAAGGACCCCAAGGGCGTGACCCGCTACGACGGCTACTCCAAGCCCCATTACCACCTGGCCTGCCGGGCCTGCGGCCGGGTGGAGGACGTGCTCGCCTCCGAGCTCCCCGACTTCCTCGAGCCCGTGCTGCCGCAGGTCGAGGAGAAGACGAACTGGCAGGTGGACGAGGCCCGGGTTACCTTCGTGGGCTACTGCCCGCGCTGCAAGCGGGGACGCTAGCCGCCTTCTCGGGAGGGAGCGCCCGCCAGCGCGCCCGGGGCCAGTACTCGCCCGCGGGTAGGCGGCAGTCGGCCTCGGGGTGGAGCGGCACCCAGACGTAGTCGCCCAGCGGCGGCGTCTCCAGCGCCGGCTCCCGCCCCTTGCGGAAGTAGACGGGCACGCCGTCCGGTCGCGGTACCCCGTCGAGGAGGTCGATCGCCAGGGGCCGGAGCCCGTCGGGGGGCGCGGGTTCCTCCGCCGGACGCCCGGAGAGCGCGGCGGCCACGAAGCGCTGCCAGATCGGCGGGTTGATCACCGAGGAAGAGGGTTCCTTCCCCCGCCAGCGCATCGGCCGGTTGTCGTCCCGGCCCACCCAGACCACCGCCACCAGGCCGCTGGTGGCGCCGGCGAACCAGAGGTCGCGGGCCTCGTTCGAGGTCCCGGTCTTGCCCCCGACCACCCGGCCGGGGATCCGCGCGCGCCAAGCGAGGCTCTTCTTGCCGAAGGGGTCGGGGTCGTTGACGTAGCCCTTGAGGAGGTCCCAGCCCAGGTAGGCCACCTCGGGGTCGAAGACCCGCCGGCGCTTCGGCTCGGCCTGATATAGGGGATGGCCGGCGTCGTCCTCCACTCGCTCGATCAGGTAGGGCTCGGGCATCTGCCCGCCGGTGACGAAGCTGGCGTAGGCCGCGGCCATCTGGAGGGGGCTCGCCCCCACCGCCCCGATGGCGATGGCCAGGCTCGGGTGCCTCGGGACCTCGAAGCCGAGCAGCCCGAGCTTCTTCGCGAGCTTCTCCACGCCGATGGCCTCGGCGGTGAGGATGGCGGGGATGTTGAGCGAGCGGTCGAGGGCGTAGCGGACCGTCACCGGGCGGTTGAGGAAGGTGCCGGAGAAATTCTTCGGCTTCCAGACCCCGTCCGGCTGGGTGGGGTCGGGGAAGCTGACCTCCCGGTCCCAGACCGGGCTGGCCTGGGTCCAGCCGGCCTCGAGGGCGGTGGCGTAGACGAAGGGCTTGACCGCGGAGCCGGGGCTGCGCCGCGTTTGGGTGGCGCGGTTGAACTCGCCCTCGGTGCCGGGGCGGGCGCCGATCAGGGCGCGGACCGCGCCGGTCTCGGCCTCGAGCCCCACCAGCGCGATCTGGGCGCCGTCGGGCATGAGCCCGGCGTCCACCGCGTACTGGGCCGCGGCCTCGGCGGCGTTCTGCATGCCCAGGTCCAGGGTGGTGGTGACTCGGAGCCCGCCCTGGCCGAAGACCCGCTCGGCGCCGAAGCGTTCGATCAGCGCCTTGCGCACCGCCAGCACGAAGTGGGGGGCGACCCGGGCAGCGAGGTCGGGAAGGACCTGGGCCCGGGGGTCCTCGAGCTCGGC
The DNA here is from genome assembly GCA_027023345.1 of Thermaceae bacterium. Classification (GTDB taxonomy): domain Bacteria; phylum Deinococcota; class Deinococci; order Deinococcales; family Marinithermaceae; genus WFXV01. The sequence goes on along the minus strand of JALVVO010000057.1, from coordinate 3,857 downwards.
CTCGACGAGGTTCCCCGCCTCGTCGTATTGGGCCTTCCAGCCCCGGGGAACGATCGGGACCTTGAGCGCCCGGGCGGCCTCCGCCTCGGGGATCCAGCCCTCCTTGGCCATCTCCCGGATTAGCCGGCGGGCGCGGGCCAGGGTGCCGGCAAGGTCGCGGTAGCGGGCGTTGGGGGCGGGGATCAGCGAGGCCAGGTAGGCCCCCTCGGCGAGGGTGAGCTGGCTCGGGTCCTTGCCGAAGTAGGCCTCGCTGGCGGCGGCGATGCCGGTGAGGTTGCCGCCCCAGAAGGCGACGTTCAGGTACATGCCGAGGATCTCTTCCTTGGTGTAGCGGCGCTCGAGCTCGAGCGCGAGCAGGAACTCCTTGAACTTCCGCTCCAGGCTTCGCTTCCCCGCGAGCTCCTTCAGGAGGGTGTTCTTGATCACCTGGGTGGTGATCGTGCTTCCCCCCTGGAGGTCGCCCCTCAAGGTCCGGTAGAGGGCGCCGAAGAAGCGGATCCAGTCGATCCCGTGGTGGCGGAAGAACCGCCGGTCCTCGCTGGCCACGATCGCCGCCACCGCCGCCGGCGAGACCTCCTCCAGGCCGACGAGCCGGCGCTCCACCGCCCGGCCCTCCTCGACCGAGGCCAGGGTGGCGATCGGGGTGCCGTCGCGGGCGAAGAGGGTGGTGGTGGCGGTGAGCCGGAGCGACTCGAAGGCCTCGAGCCCCGGCAGGTCCCGGCTCCACTTCCAGGCGAGCGCCCCGCCCGCGAGGAGGAGGCCCAGGAGGACGGCGGCGAGGAGGTAGGCGAAAAGCCGGAGGACGCGCATCGCTCAGTGCTGGGTGCGGATCTGGAGGGTGCGGCGGGCGAAGGTGCGGAACTCGCCGCCGGCCAGGGGCTTGGTCAGGAGCTTGTCCACCCGCGCCATCTGGGCGGCGATCCGGGTGCGCTGGTCGGCGGAGGAGACCAGGACCACCACCGGCACGTCCTTGAAGCGGCGGACGCGCTTTAGGCGCCAGGCCAGGTCCATCGCGCCGAGCTCGCCCTTCGTCTCCTCGTCGAGCACGATCAGGTCGGGCGTGTGCTCCTTCAGGTAGCGGAGCGCTTCCCCGGTGTCGGCGAGGCTCTGGGTGCGGAACCCCTCGGCCTCCAGCGTGACCTCGAGGTAGGCCCGCATGGTCGCGTTCGCGCTCACCACCAGGGCGTCCATCTAATCCCTACTTTACGCCGGATTAGGAGAGGGGGGTGAAAAAAGTTGGCTGGGGCGCGTGGACTCGAACCACGACCGGCGGATCCAAAGTCCGCTGTCCTGCCATTAGACGACGCCCCAAAGCCGATCCCATCTTAGGAACGGCCCTGCCGCTTGTCAATGTAGACTGGGAACGTGGACGAAGCGGTCTGGCTGCGGCTCGCCGAGCCCTTTCCCGAAGAGGAGATCCACTGGCGGGTCGAGGCCGTTTCCAAGGACAAGCGCCGGGCGATGGTGGTCCCCTACGTGGACGCCCGGGCGGTGCTCGACCGCCTCGACGAGGCCGTCGGCCCCGAGGGCTGGCACGACGCCTACGAGCTCCTCGCCCGCGAGGAAGGCGTCTACGCGGTCAAGTGCCGCCTCACCGTGCTGGGGGTGACCAAGGAGGACGTGGGCGAGGGGGAGTCCTTGAAGGCCGCCTTCTCCGACGCGCTGAAGCGGGCGGCGGTGAAGTTCGGCGTGGGCCGGCACCTCTACCGCATGGAGAAGGTCTGGGTGGACTACGACGAGAAGACCGGCCGCTTTACCCCGCCCACCGGCCGGGCGGAGGCGAAGAAGCCCGAGCCCCAGGAGCTCATCGACCGCCTGGTCGAGCGGCTCCGGGCGGCGGGCAAGGGCAAGGAGGCCGCCCGGGTTATCACCAAGTACCGCGGCTACGGACGCACCCCGGAGGAGACCAAGCGGCTCTACGGCGAGCTCCGGGCCCTGCTCAAGGACTGAATGGTCAAGGTCATCGCCATCGGGGACGTGCACGCCGAGTTCGACCGGCTTTGGCGGGCGCTTCGCGCCGCCTACGCCGCCGACGCCCGCGGCCTGCCCACGCCGCCGGTGCGCGAGGGGCGGTACCGGGTCGTGCTGCTCGGGGACCTGGTCCACCCCAAGAGCCTGGAGGGCTACCAGCGGCTGACCGGGATCGAGGACTACGACCCCCGCGACCCCGAGCACCTGCGCACCGCCGCCCTCGCCCAGGTGAGCGAGCTGCTCAAGGTCAAGCGGTTCCAGGAGGCGGCGGGAGGCCACGCCGTCGTCCTGCTCGGCAACCACGACCACGCCGCCGTGCACCACGACGTCTTGCTCGGGAACGCGTCGGGCATCGAGCACCGCGAGTTCGACCCCAAGCACGGCGGGCACCCCCTGCCCCCGGGGCTCGTGCGCTGGATCGCTTCCTGGCCGAAGAGCTACGAGCTCTACGGGGTGCAGTTCGCCCACGCCGGCCCCACTCCCTGGTTGCAGCAGTACGACGCCTTCTTCTACCAGAGCCGCGAAGCCAAGACCTGGTGGCGGGAAACCCCCGACTACGTGCGGCGTTCGGGGTACCGCTTCGGGGTCTACGGCCACACCCCGGTGGACGAGATCGTGCTCGACCTCGAGCACGGCCTGGCCGTCATCGACGCCCTCGACCGCGGGCAGTACCTCGAGCTCCTCCTCGACGAGGATCGCCTCGAGGTCCGCCCCATGGCCTTTGGTCCATGAGCGATCCCCGCACGCCAAAGGGCCTGCGCGAGCTCCTCGAGCGCCACGGCCTTTCCCCCAGGAAGGCGCTCGGCCAGCACTTCCTCGTGGACAAAAACCTCCTCGACTTCATCGTTCGCGCCGCCGGCGTGCGGCTGGGGGAGCCGGTCTTCGAGGTGGGCCCGGGGCCGGGGGGGCTCTCCCTCGCGTTGCTCGAGGCCGGCGCCGACCTCACCGCCATCGAGCGGGACCGGAGGCTGCGGCCGGTTTTGGAGGAGGTCCTCGGCGGTCGCGCCCGGCTGGTCTTCGCCGACGCCCTGGCCTACCCCTGGGAGGAGGTCCCCGAGGGGAGCCTCTTCGTCGCCAACCTTCCCTACCAGATCGGCACGCCCCTGGTCCTCCGGCTCCTCGAGTCCGGCCGGTTTCGCGACCTGGTGGTGATGCTCCAGCGCGAGGTCGCCGACCGCTTCGCCGCCCGTCCCGGCGGCAAGGACTACGGCCCGATCGCGCTCAAGGTGCAGGAGCTCGCCCGGGTGGAGAAGCTCCGGGAGGTGCCGCCCTCGGTCTTCCTCCCCCCGCCCGAGGTGACCTCGGCGGTCGTCCGACTCACCCCCCGGGGGACCCGTCCGGACGCCGGCTACTTTGCCTTCCTGGACGCCGCCTTTCGCGCCCGCCGGAAGACGCTAAGGAAGAACCTCGAGGCCGCCGGCTACGACCGGCGCCGGGTGGAGGCGGTGCTCGCCGACCTCGGGCTCGAGCCCCGGGTCCGCGCCGAGGTCCTCGCCCCCGAGGTCCTGAAGGCCCTCTACGCCCGTCTGGGCACGCCCCCCTCCACCCGGTAGTGGGGCAGGTCCAGGCCGGGGAGGGGGCGGTGGCTGATCCAGAGCGTGCTCTTTTGGGCGAGGAGGGGCGAAAGCGTCGCCAGGAGCCGGGCCTCGGTGGCGGCGTCGAGGCCCTCGGTGGGCTCGTCCAAGAACCAGATCGGCGCCCCCTTGAGCAGCGCCCGGGCGATCGAGAGCCGACGGGCCTCCCCGCCCGAGAGCTCGACCCCGCCGGGGCCGAGGGGGGTGTCGAGGCCCTGGGGCAGGGCGCGGATCCTGTCCTCGAGCTGGGCCGCGCGGAGCGCCTCCCATAGCTCCTCCTCGCGGGCGTCGGGGCGGGCGAGCTTGAGGTTC
>JALVVO010000056.1 GCA_027023345.1 Thermaceae bacterium | reverse complement strand
GGACCTGCTCCATGCCGACGCTCATTAGGTACTCGGCGGCGGCGGCTAGCCCCACCGCCTCGGCGAAGGGGGGCGTCCCCGCCTCGAACCGGGCCGGCGGCGGGGCAAAGGTGCTTTCCTCGATCCCCACCCGCTCGATCATCCCGCCCCCGGTGAGGAAGGGGGGAAGCGCTTCCCAGAGCTCGCGCCGCCCCCAAAGGGCGCTCGCCCCCGTGGGGCCGAGCATCTTGTGGCCGCTGGTGGCGTAGAAGTCCGCCCTGAGCTCGGCCACGTTCACCGGCAGGTGGGGCGCTCCCTGGGCCCCGTCCACCACCACGACCGCCCCCGCCGCCTTGGCTTTCCTCACAAGCTCGGCCACCGGGTTCACGGTGCCGAGGACGTTCGACATCTGGGTGAGGGCGACGATCTTCGGCTCCTCGGCGAGGAGGCGCTCGAAGGCTTCAAGGTCGAGCCGCCCCTCGCCGGTGATCGGCACCGCCCGCACCCGGGCGCCGCGCCTCTTTGCCGCCTGCTGCCAGGGCACGAGGTTCGCGTGGTGCTCCATCTCGGTGACCAGGATGCGGTCGCCGGGCTTCAAGAGGTACTCGCCGAGCGCGTGGGCTAGGAGGTTCAGCCCCTCGGTGGCGTTCCGGACGAAAACCACTTCTTCGGGGTCGCGCGCCCTGAGGAAGCGGGCGAGCGCGGCCCGGGCGGCTTCGTAGGCCTCGGTGGCGGCCTCGGAGAGGGCGTAGCTCCCCCGGTGCACGTTGGCATAGCGGGTTTCGTAGAAGCGCCCCATCGCCTCCAACACCGCCCGGGGCTTTTGCGCCGAGGCGGCGGAGTCGAGGAAGACGAGGTCGGGGTGGGCCTCGAAGATGGGGAAGTCCCCCTTGAGCGCTTCAGGCCTCATGCCCAGAGCTTAGCGCTTCGGTAGTCCCCGCGGCGACGTCAAAGCATCGTAAAATATTGATGTCATGCGAACCCGCACGACCGTGTACCTGGATCCCGCCCTCCACCGCGCCCTCAAGGTCAAGGCCGCGGAAACCGGCCGCACGCTCTCGGAGCTACTCAACGAACTGGTCCGTCGGGGGCTTTCGGAGGACCTCGAGGACCTCACCGCCATCGCCGAGCGCGAAGAGGAAGAAACGCTGGCCTTCGAGGAAGCGCTAAGGGAGCTCTCGGCGCGTGGCCTCATCTGACCCCCATTACAGGCTCTACCTCAAGCGTTCCGTCCTCAAGGACCTCGAGGCCATCCCCAGGGCCTACCGGGAACGCATCCTCGATCGGATTAAAAGCCTTGCGGAAAACCCCCGACCGAGGGGGGCCGAAAAACTTACCGCCCGCGAGGACTTCCGGGTTCGGGTGGGGCCTTACCGCATTCTTTACCGGGTCAGCGACCGGGACGCGACGGTGGTGGTTTTCAAGGTGGCCCACCGCAAGGACGCCTACCGGCGGTAAACTGTCCACGTGGAAACCCGACTTCCCCCAGGCCAAAAGCGCATCCTCGCCAAGATCCGCGAGCTCGGCGAGCCCGTGCTGGCGGTGGACTTGGCGCGGGCGCTCGGGATCAGCCGGCAGGGGGTGCGGGCACAGCTCCTCGCGCTTGCGCGCAAAGGGCTCGTCGCCCTCGACGCGCGGCCCCGCCACGGAACGCTCGTCCGCCTCACCGAGGCCGGAAGGCGGGCGGTCGGGGCCGCGCTCCCGGTGCTCGGCGAGATCGCGGCGGGCCAGCCGGTCGTTGCCGAGGGGGCGGTGGAGGCCTACGCCGAGCGGCTTGCTGACCTGCTCCCCATCGAGCCCGGGGACTTTCTCCTTCGGGTGCGGGGCGACTCGATGGTGGGAATCGGCATCCGGCCGGGCGACTACGTGGTGGTGCGGCCATACGCCGGCGAGCCGCCGCCCGGCGCCGTGGTGGTGGTGCTCCTGCCGGGCGAGGAGACCGCGACCCTAAAGCGGTTTTACCGCGAGGGGGAAGAGGTCCTCCTCCGCTCCGAAAACCCCGCCTACCCCGAGCTCCGCTTCCCCGCCGAGGCGGTGCGGGTGCAGGGCGAGGTCGTCGCCCACCTCGGCGTGCTGCCTAGAGGGCTTCGGCCAGGCGCCTAAAGAGCGGGTGGGGCTCGGGGGCCCCGCCGCCGTCCGCCCAGGAAAAGCGGAGGTCCCGCACCGGACCCTCCCCCACGCCCATGCCGTGCGGGAAGAGGGGCCGGTAGTCAAGGGGGCCACTGGCCGCTTCCCAGTCCGCGAAGGCGGCGAGCTCCTTGGGGTGTCCGGCGGCGTAGACGAAGACCGTCTCCCCCTCCTGCCAGACGAAGCGGGCGGCCGCGGGGTAGGGAGGCTCGAGCGTCCCCGGGCGGCGGAAGAGGCCCTGTGCCCGGGCCGGGCGGAGACGGAGGGTGACCTCGAGCACCTCGCCCAAAAGCCCGAAGCTCCCCACGAAGGGGCGGACCAGGTCGTAGCCCTGGACGTTCTTGATCACCCGGCCCCCGGCCCGAACCACCCGCCCCGAGGGGGCGCGAAAGACGAGGCCCAGGACCTCGGAGGGGAAGAAGAAGTTCTGGCCGAAGCCTCCCCGCGTAACGAGTCCGCCCACGCCGCCGGGGAGCTCCACCGGCGGAAAGGGCGGAAGGAGGCCCTTCGGAACTGCCTCCCAGACCGCAAAGAGCGGGGTGTCGGCGGTGGCGACCAGGTACTGGTCGCCCTCGTGGAGCTCGAGCACCGGCACGCCCCCACTCTACCGAAAAAGTTCGCAGCGCTCGGGAAAGGGGTCCTTCCGCCAGCCCGTTCGGCGGTCGAAGCCGAGCACCCAGCCGCTTCGGTACTCCGGCCAAACGAGGAGCCCCGACCGAAGCGGCTCGCCCTTCGCGAAATCGGTCCAAAACTCCTGCATGCGCCTGCCCACGGGTCTTGCCGCCTCGAGCTCAGGAACGGTCATAAAGACGAGCCAAAACGGCCAGACCTCGAAGGTGTCGAAGACGAAGGCGACGTCCAGCCCGTGAAAGGCGCCGGCGAAGGGCCAGGTCTCGGGCCGGTAGGCAAAGAGGTAGGCGTAGGTCTCGCCCCGGTGGTACCTCGCCGCCCGCAGGGTGGGGCAGAGCAGCACGCGGTCGGTCTCGAAGGCGTAGAAGGCCTCGAGGGGATCCCGGTAGCGCCGCCGGTAGACCGCGACCGCTCGCTCGCCGTCCACGCCCCGCGCCTCGGCGAGCCGGCGGAACCCCTCCCAGCTCCTAGGCCCCACCGCCTGGAGAGCGAGGTTCAGCCGGTACTCGTCGGCGTTGGCCCCGGCGATCATCGGCACCCCCGCCCCCGCGCCCTCCTTGAGCGCCTCCTCGGGGAGCGCGGGCAGGACGCGTCCGTCCACGTGGGGCTTGAAGGGGGCGCGGGAAAAGTCGAAGAGCGGGTCGATCCGGTCGAACAAGGTCAGGTAGCGCTCGACCGGGAGCCTTTTCCAGCACTCGAGGTCACTAGGCGCGCACCCGAGCGCCTCCCCGATCCTTTGGGCGTCGGCGAAGCCCTCCTTCAGCGTCTTCGCCTGGTCGCAGCCCCCGGACTGCAGGATCACCCGGGAAAAAAGCCCGCGGGCGAGCGGGCTCGTCATCAGGGCGCAGGCGCTCATCGCCCCCGCGCTCTCGCCGAAGAGGGTGACCCGCTCCGGGTTGCCCCCAAACGCGCGGATGTGCGCCCGCACCCAGCGGAGGGCGGCGATCTGGTCGAGGAGCCCGAAGTTGCCGTTGCCCTCGCCGAGCCCAGGGAGCGCGAGGAAGCCGAGGGGCCCGAGCCGGTAGTTGAGCGTCACCACGATCACGCCCCGGCGGGCGAGGGCGGCCCCGTCGTAGATCGGCACCGCCCCGCCGCCCCCGGTGAAGCTCCCGCCGTGGAGGT
>JALVVO010000055.1 GCA_027023345.1 Thermaceae bacterium | reverse complement strand
CCTCCAGGGGACCAACGACTTCGGCCGGGTGGCCCCGGGGCGGGCAGGGACCGCCGTAGCCCACCCGGCCGAAGTCGTTGGTCCCCTGGAGGAAGCCCCGGAGCTCCGCCCGCTTCGGCACACCCTCGGGAAGCCCGGGGACGGCGGGAGAAAGGTCGTAGACCGCCCAGTGGTGGAAGGTGCCGCCGGGCGCGTCGGGGTCGAGCACGATTAAAACGAGCGAGCGGGCGCCCCGGGGCACGCCAGAAAAGACCAAAGGCGGGCTCCGGTCGGCGCCATCACAGGTGTAGGCCCGCGGGATCGGTACCCCGTAGGCGAACGCGGGGCTCTCGACCCTCATCTGGGCAAAGCCCAACGCGAAGAGGAGCGAGATCCCGAAGAGGATCCGCACCCGCCGCTACCTCCTCGGCTCGATCAGGCCGTAGTGGCCGTCCTTCCGGCGGTAGATCACGTTGATCTCGCCGGTGTCGGCGTTCTCGAAGACGAAGAAGCTGTGGCCCAGCGCCTCCATCTGCACCGCGGCGTCCTCCGGGGTCATCGGCTTCATCTCGAAGCGCTTCACCCGGACGATCTCGGGGACGAAGGCCTCCTCCTCCCGCTCAGCGGGCGGCGGCGCCGGGGGCTGGCCGAGGGCGGTGTGGCGCTTGCCCTGAAGCCGGCCCTTGAAGCGCTTGAGCTGCTTCTCGAGCACCTCCACCGCCCGGTCGATGGCGGCGTAGAGGTCGGGGTCCTCCTCCTCCACCCGGATGAGGCCGCCGGGGACGTTGAGCTGGATCTCGGCCTTGGCGCGACGCTCGACGTGGGGGCTGCCCGCCAGCGAGAGCACGACCTTGGCGTCCTGAATGCCGTCGAAGTAGCGCTCCAGGCGGGCGAGCTTCTTCTCCAGGTAGCCACGGATGGCGTCGGTGATCTCAACGTTGCGACCGACGAGCTTGTAGATCTGCATCGTCCCCTCCTTTCCCCTTCCCCATCATTCTAGCTGAGCCGCCGGTCGGCCACGACCTGGCCCGCGCGTAGCGCCACCACCCGTTGGGGGTAGGCGCGGACGAGCTCCTGGGCGTGGGTGGCGAAGACCACGGTGGCCCCCTTGGCGTGGGCGAGCTTGAAGAGCTCGAGCACCGCCAGCGCGTTCTCCCGGTCGAGGTTGCCGGTGGGCTCGTCGGCGAGAAGGACCTTGGGCTCGGGGAGGAGCGCCCGGGCCACCGCCACCCGCTGGGCCTCCCCCACCGAGAGCTGGTGGGGAAAGGCCCGGCGCTTGTGCACGAGCCCCACCGTGCGCAGCGCCCGGGTGATCCGCTCCGGCCAGAGGCGCCGCGGAACCCCCTGGACCCGGAGTACGAAGGCGAGGTTCTCCTCCACCGTGCGGGCGGGCAGGAGCCGGTGGTCCTGGAAGACCACGCCCACCTGCCGCCGGTAGAGGGCGATCCGGTTGCCCCGCAGGCGGCGGAGGTTGGTGCCGTCCACGTAGACCGCCCCCCGGGTGGGCAGGAGCCTACGCAGCACGAGGGCGAGCAGGCTCGACTTCCCCGCGCCCGAGGGACCCACCAGGAAGACGAACTCGCCCCGGCGGATCTCCAGGTTGACGTCGTAGAGGGCCAGGGTCTTGGTCCCGGGGTAGGCGAGCGAGACCCGGTGCAGGTGAATCACGTCCTTAGCGTACTCGTTCTCATGTCCCTGTCGTTACAATGGCGGGCATGAAGCCGAGCCGCGTCTTTTCCGCCCTGCTGGCCGCCGCCGCCGCGTTGGCCATCGCCCAGTTCGGCCCCGCCGGGGTGCAGGGCTTCACCGAGGACCCCAACGGCCGCGCCGCCGTGGAGACCTACGAGATCATCAAGGAGCACTACCTCAAGAAGTTGGGGCCCGACGACCTCAAGCGGGTGCTCGAGGGCGCGATCCGGGGCCAGGTGGACGCCCTCGACGACCCCTTCACCAGCTACAGCCCCCCGCGGCACACCAAGATCCGGAACGAGGACGTTCAGGGCGAGTTCTACGGCATCGGGGTGGTCATCCAGGCGGCCCGCCCCGACGGCACCGGGGCCAAGATCCTCACCGTCTTCCGGGGCGGCCCCGCCTTCCGCGCCGGGCTCAAGGCCGGCGACGAGATCGTCGAGGTGGACGGCGAGGACGTGACCGGGCTCGACCTCTTCGACATCGTGGCCAAGATCCGCGGGCCCCGGGGCACCACCGTCGAGATCGGCGTCCGCCGGCAGGGCTCGCGGGCGGTGCTGCGCTTCAAGATCCCCCGCGAGAAGATCGAGATCGTCTCGGTCTCCCGGGCGATGCTGCCGGGGAAGGTGGGCTACGTCGCCATCGAGACCTTCCTCAACGTCAAGGTGATCGACCAGCTCAAGACCGCGATCGAAGCGCTCAAGGAGCAGGGGGCCGAGAAGCTCGTCCTCGACCTCCGCGACAACGGCGGCGGCCTCCTCGACCAGGGCTGCCAGGTCGCCGACGCCTTCCTCGACCACGGGGTGATCGTCTACACCCGCGCCCGCGACGTCACCCGGCCCTTCTGCGAGGCCAGCCCCACCACCCTCTGGAGCGGGCCGATGGTGGTCCTGGTCAACGGGAACTCGGCCTCGGCCTCGGAAATCGTCTCCGGCGCGCTGCAGGACTACGGCCGCGCCCCGGTCGTAGGCGAGAAGACCTTCGGCAAGGGGGTCGGCCAGAACGTCTTCACCCTCGCCAACGGCGGCGAGCTCACCCTGGTCACCTTCGAGTGGCTCACCCCCAAGCGCCGGGCCATCCACGAAAAGGGCATCACCCCCGACTACGAGGTGAAGGACACCCGCTTCCCCGAGCCCCTCGCCTTCGAGGGCCTCGGGGCCCCGCCCGGCGGCGAGGTCGAGCTCGTCGTCCGGGACAAGGACGGCAACGTGGTCAAGACCCTCAAGGCCCCGGTGGACGAGGAGGGCAAGTTCTCGAAGAGCGAGGAGGTGCCCCCGCGCAGGACCTCCGACGTCCCCGGCCAGGCCCTCATTGACCTCGAGCACGACGCCATCCTGCAAAAGGCGCTCGAGCTCCTCGGCCGCTAGGCCAAAGGTCCACCGCGGCCCCCGGGACCTTCGGGGGCCGCGGTTTGTGCCAGAATGGGGGTATGCGCATCGTGGGAAGCGTCGGCCTGCCCGAGGTCAGCAAGGCGGCCCTGCTCGAGGCCCTCAAAGGCGCCCACTGGCCGCGGCTCTCCCTCACCCTGGTGGCCCCCTGGCAGGGCGCGAGGGAGCGTACCGGCTACGCCGCGCTGGTGTTCGGCACCCCCGAACCCGTGCTCACCCCCCCGGCCTTCGGCCCAGCCTACGGCGAGGCCGGGGAGCGGGCGCTCGCCGAGCTGCTCGAGGTCTTCGCCAAGCACGGCGTCCGCCGGATCTTCGAGGCCGCCCTCGCCCCCGGCGAGCTCGCCGCCCTGACCGAGGGCGAGGAGGCGCTCCTCGCCCGGGCGGCGGCGGCTAGGAACCCCCTGAGCCGCGAACGCGTGCCCGCTGGGTGAGGGCCACGCCGAGGAGGACGAGCGCCCCGCCGAAGAGGGCGAGGGGCGAGAGCCGCTCGCCGAGGAAGACGTACCCGCCCAGCGCCCCGAGCACCGGTGCCAGGTTCTGCCAGACCCCGGCCTTTCCCGGCCCCAGGAGCTGGACCGCCCGCATCCAGGCGAGATAGGCCACCACGTTGGCAAAGAGGCCGCTCGCGGCGGTGCCGAGCCAGACCCAGGCGGGGAACTCGGCGAAGGGGAGGGCGAGGACCTGGGGAAGCCCGAAGAGCCAGTAGGGCACCATCCCTCCGACGTAGCCGAGGCTGACCCAGGTGAGCAAGGGGTAGCGGGCCCCCACGGTGCGGGCCGAGACCGAGTAGACCGCCCAGGCCAGCGAGGCGAGCACGAG
>JALVVO010000054.1 GCA_027023345.1 Thermaceae bacterium | reverse complement strand
AGCCGGGGCAGACGGTCTTCGAGGTCCGCCTTCCCGGCCTCGAGGAGGAGTAGGGCCGCCTTCCGCCAGGTCCCGGGGCCGTAGAACCCGAGCCGGCCGTCCGAGCGGATCACCCGGTGGCAGGGGACGAAGAGGGGTAGGGGGTTTTCCGCCATCGCCCGGCCTACCGCCCGCGCCGCCCCCGGCCGGCCGGCGAGCCAGGCGAGCTCGCCGTAGCTGAGCACCTTGCCGGGGCGGGTGGCGGCGAGGACGACCCAGACCCGGCGGAAGAACGGGGGGCCCTCAAGCTTTAGGGGAAAGGCCGGAAGCGGCCTACCCTCAAAGTAGGCCCGAACCGCCTCCGCCGCCCGCCGGGCCAGGGGGCTTTCGGGCAGGGGCGGCGGCTCCCCGAAGCCGCTTTCCGCCAGCGCCTCCCCCTCGGCCACCACGAAGAAGGGGCCGAGCGGCGTCGGAACCCAGGCCGCCGTCCTCAAAGCCCCACCGCCCGGTAGAGCGCGGCCTCCTCGTCGTCGGAAAGCGCCCGCGCGGCCCCCCGGGGCAGGTCGCCGAGCTCGAGGGGGCCCAGGCGCACCCGCAAAAGCCGGAGCACCCTCCGCCCCACCGCGCGGAACATCCGCTTGACCTGGTGGTGCTTGCCCTCGCGGAGGATCACCCGCGCCCGGGCTCCGGGAAGGGGCAAGAGCTCGGCGGGGGCGAACCCGGCGAGCCCCTCGGCGAAGGCCCGCGCCTCGGCCTCGCCCACGGGGGCGTCGAGGAGAACCTCGTAGACCTTCTCCACCTTCCAGCGGGGGTGGGTCAGCCGGTGGGCGAGCTCGCCGTCGGTGGTGAGGAGGACGAGCCCCTCGGCGTCCTTGTCGAGCCGGCCGGCGAGGCCGAGGTCGCGGCGGCGAAGCTCCTCGGGGACCAGGTCGAGCACGGTGGGGGCCCGGGGATCGCGGGTGGCGGAGAGCACCCCGGGGGGCTTGTGCACGAGCACGTGCCGGTGCCGCCGGTAGGCCAGGGGCTCGCCGTCCACGAAGACGGGGGTCGCGAGCGGGTCCACCCGCTCCTCGGGGCGCCGGGCCACCCGGTCGCCGACGCGCACCCGGCCGGCCTTGATGAGCCCCTTCGCCTCCTTCCGGCTCCAGGGCCCCTGGGAGGCGAGCAGGCGGTCGAGGCGGAGCGCCATACCCCAAAGGTACCAGGGAGGGCCCCGCCCTCGGGCGGGGCCCCGGGCACCGTGCGCGCTAGTAGCGCACGCGGCGGAGGTCGGCCTGGACCACCAGGGTCTCGCCGGGCTCGAGCACCACCTCCTCCACGTAGGGCACGTAGCCGGGGGCGAGGATCACGAGCCAGCGCCGCCCGCCCCGCACCGAGGTGGAAAAGCGCCCGTTCTGGGTCCAGCCGAGCTCGTAGCCGTCGAGGAAGACCCGCGCCCGGACGTTGGTGCGGACCACGAGCCGCGCCTTCTCGGGGGCGAGCCGGGCGTAGACGCGGGTGGTCTCGCCGGCGCGGATCCGCACCTGCTCGCGGTACTCGCCGTAGCCGGGGAGGGCCAGGCGGAGGTCGTAGACCCCGGGGTCGAGCTCGAGCTCGAGCGGGGTCCGCCCGCGGTAGCCGCCGTCGAGGTAGACCCGCGCCCCCTCCGGCTGGGAGCGAACCTCGAGCCGGCCGGTGCGGACCTCGGGCACGAGCCGGGCGTAGATCTGCACCCGCTCCCCGGGAGCCACCCGCACGTTCGCCCGGTAGGGGGCGTACCCCGCCTTCCGCACCTCGACCCGGTGACGGCCCGCGCGCACCGAGGCGACGAGCGGGGTGCGCCCGAGGTAGTCGCCGTCCAGGTAGACCTGGGCGCCGGTGGGGTCGCTCCGCACGTCCAGGGTGCCGGTGCCGGGCGAGGGCGGCGGGGGCGGCGGCCCCTGGCCGATCACCCGAAAGCGCGCCCAGTCGCTGGCCCAGGCGTCGCCGGGCAGCGGCTCGACCACGATGGAGAGCGCCTTCGAGAGCGCCCGGAGCCCGCGGATCCGCACCTCCCCCCGCTCCAGGTCGCCGATCTCCCGGCTCGAAAGCGGCCGGCGGGTCGCCACCGCGAGCACCAGCTCCTCCCCCGGGGGCCCGTCAATGGTGAAGCGGTAGCGGGCGCCGGGGGGCGGGTAGCGCCGGGTCTCGCCGGCCTTCAGGCGGTTCCGCCGGTCGTAGGGGTTGGGGAGGAAGAGGTCGATGCTCCCGTCGGGCTTGACGTCGAAGAGGTAGACGTAGGCCTCCTGGGTGACCGAGACGTAGACGTAGATGGGGTCTCCGATCCGGTAGGTGGCGTTCCCGGTCTTGCCGGGGTCTTTGTCCACCCAGACCTTGACCTTGAGGGCGCCGGGCACCGGGTTGACCACGATTCCCTGAGGGGTGATCTTGGCCCCGGCGAAGGCCAGCGCGAAGAGGAAAAGCAGCGGGGCAACGATCCGACGTTTCAAAAGCCTCACCTCCTTCCCCTCCATGCTACGTCCACCTGGAAGGGGATCCAGGTTGGAAGCGCTGAACGTTCCTTCAGGTTTCCCGGTAGGCCCCGAGGGCCCGGAACTTGCGGTAGCGGTCCTGCCAGAGCGCCTCGGGATCCAGGCCCTCGAGCTCCCCTAGCACCGCTTCCAGCGCCTTTTGGAGCTCCCGGATCGCGCCCTCGGGGTTGCGGTGGGCGCCGCCCCCGGGCTCGGGGACGATCCGGTCCACCACCCCGAGCTCGAGGAGGTCCCGGGCGGTGAGCTTGAGGGCCTCGGCCGCCCGCTCGGCCTCCTTGGCGTCGCGCCAGAGGATGGCGGCGCAGGACTCCGGACTGATCACCGAGTACCAGGCGTTCTCCAGGATCAAGACCCGGTTTCCCACCCCGATCGCGAGCGCCCCGCCGGAGCCCCCCTCGCCGAGGATCACCGCCACCGCCGGAACCTTGAGCCGGCTCATGCGCTGGATCGAGCGGGCGATCACCCAGGCCTGGCCCCGCTCCTCGGCGCTGATCCCGGGGTAGGCCCCGGGGGTGTCGATGAAGGCCAGAAAGGGCAGCCCCTCGCGGTCGGCCAGATCCATAAGCCGCATCGCCTTGCGGTAGCCCTCGGGGTGGGGCATGCCGAAGTTGCGGGCGATGTTCTCCTTGGTGTTCCGGCCCTTTTGGTGCCCGACGAAGACCACCCGCCGGCCCGAAAAGCGGGCGAGCCCTCCCACGATCGCGGGGTCGTCGGCGAAGGCGCGGTCCCCCTTGAGCTCGACGAACTCCTCGAAGAGCCGTTCGGCGACGTCCAGGGTGGTGGGGCGCCCGGGAGCGCGGGCGAGCTGCACCCGCTGCCAGGGGGTGAGCCCTTCGAAGATCTCGCGCTCGAGCCGCTCGAGCTTGGCCTTGAGGAGTCCGATCTCCTCCGAGAGGTCGAGGTTCTGCTCCCGGGCGGTGGCCTCGAGCTCCCGGATCTTCTCCTCGAGCTCGATCAGGGGCCGCTCGAACTCAAGCGCCATCCGCTTCCCCCGGGTAGAGCAGCTTGAGGACGCGGACGAGCTCCGCCTTCAACTTCCGGCGGTCCACCACCGCGTCGAGGAGCCCGTGCTTCAAGAGAAACTCCGAACGCTGGAAGCCCTCGGGCAGGTCCTGTCGGATCGTTTGCTTGATCACCCGCGGCCCGGCGAAGCCGATGAGCGCGCCGGGCTCGGCGAAGATCACGTCGGCGAGGGTGGCGAAGCTGGCGGTGACCCCGCCGGTGGTGGGGTCGGTGAGCACGGTGACGTAGGGCAGGCGCTTTTGGAACACGAACTCCAGCGCCATCGTGGTCTTCGCCATCTGCATGAGCGAGAGCGCCCCCTCCTGCATGCGGGCGCCCCCGGAGGCGGTGACGACGACGAGCGCCCGGTTCTCCTCCGCCGCGAGCTCCGCCCCCCGGGCGATCTCCTCCCCCACCACC
>JALVVO010000053.1 GCA_027023345.1 Thermaceae bacterium | reverse complement strand
CCGCGAGCCCCCGGCTTTGGTTCGAGGACGAGCGGCGGCTCCTCGCGGTAGTGGCCCGGGTCCTGGGCCTGATGCTCCGCCAGTACGAGCTCAAGGAACGCATGTCGGCGCTGCTCGAGCTCGAGCGCGACCTCCCCGAGCTCGACGAGGACGTCTTCTACCAGCGCCTGCTCGAGGCCGCGGTGCGGCACGTCCCCGGCGCCGAGGCGGGGAGCCTCCTGGTGCGGGGCGAGGAGGGCTTTTCCTACCGGGCCGCGGTGGGGTACGACCTGGGGGCCCTCGCCGGGATCCGCTACGACGAGGAGGGGCTCGCCGTTTGGTGCGGGGAGGGTTGGCGGCGGCGGAGGCCGCGGCTGCTCTCCCAGCGGAAGGGGCAGCTTGCGGCCAGGAGCCATGAAACCGCGCCCCCCGAGATCATCGACAACGCCGGCCGGGTCCGGGAGATTCAGCAGAACCTCTGCGTGCCCATCGTGTACAGGGACGAGGTCCTCGCGGTCTTGAACCTCGACGCCTTCAGCGATCCCGAGGCCTTCGACCGCGAGTCGCTGGAGGTGGCGAGCGCCTTCGCCGTGCAGGTGGCGGCGATGCTCCACGAGGCCGCCCGCCGGCGCTTCCTGGAGCGGGCGGCGCTCACCGACCCCCTGACCGGCCTGGCCAACCGCCGGGCCTTCGACCAGCAGTTCGCCGCCGAGCTCGCCCGCGCCAAGCGCCAGGGCTACCCTCTGGCGCTCGCGGTCCTGGACCTGACCCGCTTCAAGGAGATCAACGACCGCTTCGGCCACCCCGCCGGCGACCGCGCCCTTGTCCGGGTCGCCGAGGCGCTTAAGAAGGTGCTTCGGGGAACCGACCTGCTCTTCCGCTGGGGCGGGGACGAGTTCGCGGTCATCCTGCCCTACGCTGACCGCGAGGGGGCGGCGGCCGCGGCCCGGCGCTACGCCGAGGCCATCGCGGGGGTCTGCGTCGAGGACGTCTGCCTGGGGGTGAACATCGGCGTCGCCGCCTGCCCCGAGGACGCCACCACCGCCACCGACCTGCTTCGCGTCGCCGACGACCGGATGTACCGCGCCAAGGCCGAGGGGAAGACCTTGGTCGCCGCCTAGAGGCAGCCCCAGGGCCCTTCCTCGTGGGTGAAGCGGAGAGCCTCGAAGCTCTCTTTGACCTCCTTAGGCGCCCGGGGCCCGATCCGGGCCATGAGCGCGTTCTCCACGTGGGCGTAGATATCGGGGTCGTCGGTGGGGTAGACGGCAAAGCCCACGCTTTGGTAGAGCCTTTCCAATAGGTCGCGGTAGGCGAAGGCCGAGAGCCCGGTGCGCTCGAGGTCGTAGTGCCAGTAGTAGAGCGCCGCCACCACCACCTTGTCGTCGAACCGGCCGGTCTCGAAGGTTTCCTTCAGCATCCGCCGGGCGAGGCCCTGCCCCCGGTAGGCGGGGGCCACCTCCACCGCCCCCAGCTCGTAGATGCCGCCGGTTTCGTCCCGCCCCCAGCGCTCGAAGGGGTCGGGCCGGTGGAAGGCGGCGTAGCCGACGATTTGGTCCCCGTCGGTGGCCAGCGTCACGCAACCGTCGGGGCTGGCGGCGATCTCGACGAGCGCCTGCTTTTGGCGCGCCGGGGGGCGGAAGATGTTGAGGTCGGGGTGCATCTTGAGCCCCGCGATCCGCTCCGGCGGGGCGCAGACCTCGATCCTCACGCCCCGCCCCGCAGGCAGGCGAGCTCGATCCTCCGCCACCAGCGCTCGAGCTCCTCTCCCTCGGCCTCCACGCCGAGCCGGGCTACGTACCAGGCGCCTACCTCGGCCGGGGCCTCGGCCCAAAACCGCACCCGGGCGCCCTCGAGCTCCCACCAGCCGTCTTCGCTCGGCCGGCCGCCCCACTTTTTCAGGTAGCGGGTGAACTGCTCCGGGCTCACCCCGCCGAAGACGCCGGCGCGGCGCCCGCCGCCGGCGACCGGGGGGAAGAGGTCGAGGACGTCGTCTTCCTCGAGGGGCGTGTCGAGCCCCTGGAGGTAGCGCACGTCCCGGCCGTTCACGAAGATCGAGTACCCGTCCCGGACCCCGCCTTCCTCGAGCAGCTCCTCGGCGAGCGCGGGCCAGCGGCGGCCGAGGGCGGCGAGGACTTCCCGCACCGTGCGCCCCTCGACCTCGACGTGCTTTTCCCCGGCCAGGTCCCGGAGGTTCGCGTACAGGTTCACCCGGGGCATCGCTTACCATAATGGCATGCTTCCCCGCGACGAAGCGATCTTCTCTTGGATCGAGGCCGAGGAAAGGCGGCAGGCGGAGGGGCTCGAGCTCATCGCCAGCGAGAACTTCGTTTCCCGTCAGGTGCGGGAGGCGGTGGGCAGCGTGCTCACCAACAAGTACGCCGAGGGCTACCCCGGCCGCCGCTACTACGGGGGCTGCCAGTACGTGGACGAGGTCGAGCGCCTGGCCATCGAGCGGGCGAAGGAGCTCTTTTCCGCGGAGTGGGCCAACGTCCAGCCCCACTCGGGCTCCCAGGCCAACATGGCGGTCTACTTCGCGCTCCTCGAGCCCGGGGACACAATCCTGGGCATGGACCTCGCCGCCGGCGGGCACCTGACCCACGGGGCCAGGGTCAACTTCTCGGGGAAGTTCTTCCGCGTGGTCGCCTACGGGGTGGACCCCGAGACCGAGACGATCGACTACGACGAGGTGGAAAGGCTCGCCCTCGAGCACCAGCCCAAGATGATCGTCGCCGGCGCCAGCGCCTACCCCCGGGTGATCGACTTCGAGCGCTTCCGGCGGATCGCCGACCGGGTGGGCGCCTACCTGATGGTGGACATGGCCCACATCGCCGGCCTGGTTGCCGCCGGGCTGCACCCGAGCCCCGTCCCCCACGCCCACGCGGTGACCAGCACCACCCACAAGACCCTGCGCGGGCCCCGCGGCGGGCTGATCGTGGGGAACGACCTCGAGGTCGCGAAGAAGGTGGACAAGATGATCTTCCCGGGGATCCAGGGAGGGCCCCTCGAGCACGTGATCGCCGGCAAGGCGGTGGCCTTCTTCGAGGCCCTCACCCCGGACTTCAAGGCCTACGCCCAGGCGGTGGTCGAGAACGCGAAGAGGCTCGCCGCGGAGCTCGCCGATCGGGGCTACCGCATCGTCTCGGGCGGCACCGACAACCACCTCTTCCTGGTGGACCTGCGCCCGAAGGGCCTCACCGGCAAGGAGGCCGAGGCGCGACTCGACGCGGTGGGGATCACCGTCAACAAAAACGCCATCCCCTTCGACCCCGCCCCGCCCCGGGTGACGAGCGGGATCCGCATCGGCACGCCGGCGATCACCACCCGGGGGTTTACCCCCGAGGAGATGCCCGTCGTCGCCGAGCTGATCGACGAGGCCCTCACCCAGGGGCCCTCGGAGGCGCTCCGGGCGCGGGTGCGCGAGCTCGCCCTCGCCCACCCGATGCCCTAGGGCAGGATCCAGAGGTAGGTCTCGGCCCGGTCGGTCCGCACCCGCTCGTCCACCCGGATGCCGGTGGTCGCTGCCTCTCCGGAACGAAGGACCAGGGACAGAGCCACCGCCGCCCGGGCGCTGCTGTAGTACAGGGTCGCCCGGTGGCGGCCGGTGGGGGGCTCGGCGGTGTAGCGGTAGCCGGCCCAGCGCGGGGGTAGCTCGCTCCAGCCGGCCGGGAGCCAGCGCGCCTCCTCGAGGGCATAGCGCCGCCCGTCGGGGTCGGTGATCACCAGCGTGACGTAGCCGGGGCGGGCGAGGTCCACGAAGAACCGGACCGCCTCGCCCACCCTATAGACCGCGCCGGGCCCTCGGTCGGGCTCGAACCGCTGGATGACCCCGCCGGCACGGTAGCCGAAGCGCACCCCGACCTCGGTCTCGGCGTCGGTGATCACCACCCGGCAGGCGGGAAGCAGGAGGAGGAGTAGAGCGAGCAGGATCCCTTTTC
>JALVVO010000052.1 GCA_027023345.1 Thermaceae bacterium | reverse complement strand
GGGAAGGGCTCGAGCGCAAACTCCGGGTGGTCCTCGAGGAACGCCCGTACCACCCCCATGCCCTCGGCCTCGGTCAGGCTGCAAACGGCGTAGACCAGGCGCCCGCCGGGGCGGGTGGCGGCGGCCGCGGTCTCAAGCAGCCGGCGCTGGAGGGCGGCCATCGTCCCGGGGTCCTCGGGACGAATGCGGTAGCGGAGCTCGGGGTGGTGGCGGAAGGTTCCCGTGCCGGTGCAGGGCGCGTCCAAAAGGACGAAGGGGGCTTGCTCGGGAAGGGGCTCGGTGAGGTCGGCGGTGCGGAACCGGACCGAGAGGCCGAGCCGCTCGAGGTTTCTCCGGCCGGCTTCCTGGCGCCTTGGGTTTTTGTCGTAGCTCGTGACCTGGGCCCCCCGGGCCGCGAGCCAGGCGGCCTTGAGCCCGGCTCCGCCGGCCAGGTCGAGGACGGGGGCGCCGGGCGGGGGGTCGAGCAGCTGGGCGGCGAAGAGCGAGGCCGGGTTCTGCGGCTGGATCTTCCCCCGCCGGTAGGCCCGAAGCTTGCGCAAGGGGCCGCCCAAAAGGCGGAGGCTGCCGGGAATCGGTCCCGGCTCGAAGGCCACGCCCTCGGCCTCGAGGGCCTCCTCGGCGCCGGGGTAGGCGGTCACCCAAAGCGGCGGGGGCTCGTTGAAGCGACGGACGAAGCCCGCGTCGCCGAAGAACGCCCGCCAGTGCTCGCATAAGAACCGCGGCACCGACGCCTCGATCCATAAGGGCGCCGGCCTCGGCTCCACCCGCCTCAGCACCGCGTTCACGAGGCCCGCCTGCCGGGGGGCTTGGGCCTTGGCGAGCTCCACCCACTGGCTCACGGTGGCGTAGTCGGGGGTCCGGAGGAAGAGCTTCTCGTAGGCTCCGAGGCGGAGGATCCAGCGGGCGGCCTCGGGCAGGCGCTCGGGGGCGCGGAGGAGGGGGGCAAGGGCGTGGTCGAGGTAGAGGAGGCGCTGGAGGGTGCCGTAGGCGAGCTGGGTGGTAAGCCCCCGGTCGGGGCCGGCGAGGGCGCTGCGCTCTAACGCCAGGTCGAGGGTGGGCTCGAGGTACTTTCCCCTCGCCACCCGGAGCAAAACGCGAAGCGCGAGGGCCCGCGGGCCCTCGCGCGGCCTTTCCGCCTTGCTCATTCCTCCCGCGCGCTCGCGAGGATCGCCGCGTACTGCAGGAGGTAGGCGACGCTCATCGCCAGCGCGGCCACGTAGGTAAAGGCGGCGGCGGTGAGCACCTTGCGGGCGCCGGGGAGCTCCTCGGGGGATAGGAGGTTGAGCTCCTTGAGCTTTTTGAGCGCCCGCCGGCTAGCGTCGAGCTCGACCGGCAAGGTGACCAGCTGGAAGAGGGCGGCGGCCCCGAAGAGGTAGAGCCCGAGCTTGGCAAGGCCCAAGGCGCCGATCATCAGCCCGATGATGAAGAGCCAGGGCCCGAGGTTCGAGCCGATCTGGGCCGCCGGCAGGAGCTGGTGGCGCACCACCAGCCAGGCGTAGCGGCGCGCGTCCTGGATCGCGTGGCCGGTCTCGTGGGCGGCCACCGCCAGCGCCGCGATGCTCGCCGACGCGTAGTTGGGCTCGGAGAGCCGGACCGCCTTCTTGAGGGGGTCGTAGTGGTCGGTCAGGGTGCCGTGGACCGGCTCGACCCGGACCTGGGTGAGCCCCTCGGAGTCGAGCACGATCCGGGCGGTCTCGGCGCCCGAGAGCCCCCTGCGGTTGGGGACGCGGCTGTAGGTGGCGTAGGTCTTCTGCAGCCAGCCCTGGATCAGCAGGGTGGCGACGAAAACGAGCAGGATCAGCCAGGTGAAGGGTCCGAAGAGCATCATCGCTTCCCCGAGCCTACCCCAGGCTGGATGGGAAGACTGAGCGCCGGTTTCCGGTTCAGGCCTAGGGGTTCAGGGGCTGCGCCTTGATGGTGAAGCGCAGCGCGGTCCGCTCCTCGTTCTCGAGCTCGAGCTTGACGAAGGCCGGCTTGACGTAGAGGTCGAGGTTGTCGGGGGTGATGTAGCCGCGGGCGATGGCGATGGCCTTGACCGCCTGGTTCACCGCCGCCGGGCCGATGGCCTGCACCTCGACCTCGCCCTGCGAGCGAAGGAGCGCGGCGATCGCACCCGCCACGGAGTTGGGCCTAGACTTACCGGACACGCGTAACGTTTCCACAGCAACCTCCCCACGAAGTCAAGATTACGAAAGGTATCTTAGTCGGCGGCTTTTTCCGGTGTCAAGCGAAAATGCACGCCGCGCGTTGACCGCTTTTCCGTCGGCGTGTATAATTTCCGCAACAAGGTCGCATCTTCTTTCCGTCGCCGTCGCGATCCCCACGAAAAAACAGGAGGTGGAATGCGCGAGTTCGAACGAGACGCCTGCGGTATCGTCGCGGTGATCGAGAAGGACGGGGTCCCGCGCCACCGGAACGTGCTCCGGGCGATCGACGCCCTCTACCGGATGGCCCACCGGGCCGGGGCCATCCTTGGGGAGGGCGACGGCACCGGCGTGATGACCGACCTGCCCCGGGAGCTCTGGGTCGAGCGCTTCGACCGGGCGGGGCTGGACCCGAGGCTTGCCGAGAACCCCCGGTTCTTCGTCGGGCACCTCTTCGTGCCCCGGGGCGAGGCCGGCCGGATCCCGGAGCTCCTCGACTTCGTCCGGGTCGAGGGGGCTCGGCACGGGGTGCGGCTGCTCTTCGACCAGCGGGGAGAGACGAACCCGCGGGTCCTGGGGCCGGTGGGGCGCCGGACCGAGCCCGTCTTCCTCCAGATCGCGGGGCTCTCCGAGGGCGGCGACGGCGGCCTCTTCGAGCTCGGGCTCTTGCTCGAGGAGCGCTTTCCCGTGCACGTGGTCTCGCTCTCCACCCAGGTGGTGGTCTACAAGGTGCGGGGCTCGGCGGAGATCTTGAAGCGCTACTACCCCGAGCTCGCGCTTCCGAACTTCCGCTCGCGGATCACCCTGGGCCATAACCGCTACTCGACCAACACCCTCTCGACCTTCGAGCAGGTGCAGCCCTTCGGCCTGATCGCCCATAACGGCGAGATCAACACCGTCGAGCGGCTCCGGCGGGAGCTCCTCGCCTACGGCGTGCCGCTTACCGGGGGCTCGGACTCGCAGGACCTGAATCGGATGCTGGCGGCCTTGATCTTTCGCTTCCGGCTCAGCCTGCCGGAGGCGATGGACCTCGTCTTCCCGCCGATTTTGGGGGAGATCCACGCCTACTCGCCGGCGCTCAAGGACCTCTACGTGGGCTTCCGCGAACGCTTCGGACCGCTGGCCCAGGGCCCGGCGGCGCTGGTCACCCGCTACGCCTCGGAGGCGGTCTTCGCCACCGACGCGATGGGGCTCCGGCCGCTTTGGTTCGTGGAGACTCCCTACGAATACGTTTTTTCCTCTGAACGAGGAGTTTTTAACGCCGAGGAGTTCGTCCGGGAGCCGAGGCCCCTGGCGCCGGGCGAGCGGGTGACCGTGCGGCTGACCGACGAGGGGGCGAGGGTGCTCCCCTTCGACCGGCACCAGCGGCTGGTGCTCGAGCGCACCCTGCGCCGCAACGCCCTGGTCGAGGGGGCCCGCGAGCGGCTAAAGGGCCCCGGAAGCGCCGCCGGGCTCGCCGGGGGCGCCGGAGGGGAGGCGACGGTCCACGCCCCGCCCTCGATGGGGCTCAAGCGGGCATTCGGCTGGGACCGCTGGGACGGGCGGTACCTAGCGGCGCTCGCCAAGACCGGCCGGGAGCCGGTGGGGAGCCTCGGCTGGGACGCGCCGCTCGCCGCCCTCGACCCCGAGCGGCCGAACCTCGCCGAGTTCTTCAAGGAGACGGTGGCGGTGGTCACCAACCCCGCCCTCGACCGCGAGCGCGAGGTCGAGCACTTCTCGACCCGCGCGGTGCTCGGGCGGCGCGCGCTCCCCGACGGGAGCGGGGGCGGGA
>JALVVO010000051.1 GCA_027023345.1 Thermaceae bacterium | reverse complement strand
GCATCCGGACGGTTACGGTGGGGACCAGCCCCGTGAGCGGCCAGGACTTTGGCCTGTTCCACGGCGCGCGGGTGGAAGGTGTGGTCTTCCGCGACACCGGCGACGGGGCTGGCACGGCGAACGACGCGCTGCAGAACGGGGACGAACCCGGGGTGCCGAACGCGGTGGTTTCGGTGAGCGACGGCAGCCACGCGCGCACTGCCACCACCGACGCCGACGGCCGTTATCTGCTCTACGTGCCGGCCGATTGGGGCAACGTCGTGCTCTCGCACGACGCGCGGCCCGCCAGCGGGTACAACGTCGGGGGCGGCGGGGTGCAGCAGGCTGCGAACTGGGCCGATGCCTCGGCGACCAACTCCAGCGCCGCTAGCGTGGACCTCGGCGCGGCTTCGGGCATCAGCGGCCAGGCCCTTGCCGGATTCAACTTTGGCGTGGTTTACAAGAGCTCCTTCCGCCCTGACCAGCAAGGTTCCGTCACCAGCCCGGGGACTATCACCTACGCCCACACCTATAAGCCGGGAACTCAGGGGACGGTCAGCTTCTCCCGTGCGAGCGGCGACTACACCTACCAGCTCCGTATGGACGCCAACTGTGACGACGACTTTAACGATGCCAGCGAGGGCTGGCAGGCCGTCTCAGCCACAGATAAGCCCGCATTTGTTGTGGACGACGATTGGCCGCGCAACCCCGATGGCAGCTTCAAGGCTTGCAACGTTGAGGTTCGCGTCCTGGTCCCCGACGGCGAGCCCGAAGGGGCGGTGGACGCGGCCGAGTTCACCGCCGACCTCACGTGGGCAACCAATGAGAACAACATCGTTGACCGGCGTACGGTGGTGGATACGACCCGGGTGCGGATCTTGGGTACGTTGCGTCTTGAGAAGCTCGGTCGCCGGGTCGCCGATCCTGGTGCCGAAAGGCAACCCGGGAACTTTCCCGGGGACTACGCCGCAAGCGTGTCCGGTGCACCGGGGGACGTGCTTGAATATTGCATCGCCTACACCAACATTGGAAGCGACGCAGTGACGGACGTCCTGATCCACGACCCGGTGCCCTTCTTCGCCGACGCCCTGCCGGATGCCTTCGGCGCGGGGAAGGCGATCTACTGGAAGGACGCGGACGGCAACGCGCACTGGCTGACCGCGAACGGCGGCGACGACGCGGGCGCGATCGCCGCGGGAATCCTCGAGGTCCAGGCCGAGACCACCTTGGGCCCGGGGCAGGGCGGGCTCGTCTGCTACCGAGTGCGGATCCGCTAGCTCGAGGCTAGGACGAAGGGGCCGGGAAAGCGCCCGGTCCCTTTTCTTGGGTTTCCTCGGGTTAGCTCAGGATCTCCTCTTCCCTGAAGAAGAGCGCGATCTCGCGGGCGGCGTCCTCGGCGCTCGCCGAGCCGTGGATCACGTTTTCGTCAATGGTGGTGGCGAGGTCGCCGCGGATCGTGCCGGGAAGGGCGTCTTGGGGGTCGGTCGCGCCCATGAGCTTGCGGAGCTCCTTGATGACGCCCGGGCCCTCGAGCACCATCGCCACCACCGGCCCCGAGGTGATGTACTCGACGAGCGGCTTGAAGAAGGGCTTTTCCCGGTGCTCGGCGTAGTGCTCCTCGGCGAGGTCGAAGGAGACCCGCATCAGCTTCATGGCGACGATTTTGAAGCCTTTCCGCTCGAGGCGGCCGAGGATTTCCCCCACGAGGCCGCGGCGGACGCCGTCGGGTTTGATCATGCAGAAGGTGCGCTCCATACCGGACGCATTTTACCGGTTCCCTGGCAGGGGTGCGGAGAAGGCTCGCAGCGTGTCCCCGAAGGGGCAGTCTTCAAGCGGTCCGGAGTGCGCTTCTTGAGGCGGTGGAGGGTCTGCCGTGGGATGGGCGGATCGTCAGCTCCGCATCAGTTCCCAGCCCTCGCGGGCCCGGCGGGCGGCGTCGAGCCGGAAGACCGCGTTCAAGAGCCCCAGGTGGGAGAACCCCTGGGGGAAGTTGCCAAGGAGCTCGAAGGTCTCCGGGTGCACCTCCTCGGAGAAGAGGCGCAAGGGGTTCGCCACCTGGAGGATGGCCTCGAGAGTGGCCCGGGCCTCCTTGAGCTTTCCAGCGAAGGTGAGGGCGTCCACCAGCCAGAAGGAAACGAGGAGGAAAGCCCCCTCGGGGTCCTCGATGCCGTCGTTGGCGGGGGGGTAGCGGTAGAGGAAGGGGTAGCGGCCGGCGGTGAGGTGCCGGACGATGGCCTGGCGGGTCTTTTCGAAGCGGGGGTCGCCGGCGGGGAGGAAGCCAACCTCGGGCATGATCAGCACCGAGGCGTCGAGGACCTCGCTGTCGTAGGCCTGGGTGAAGGCCTCGAGCCTGGGGTTCCAGGCCCGCTCCACGACCTCAGCGTGGATGTGGTCGATCTCCCGGGCCCAGCCCTCCAGTGGGGCGTTGACCCCAAGCTTGAGCGCGAGCTGGGTGGCCCTGTCGAGGGCGACCCAGGCCCAGACCTTGGAGTAGGTGTAGTGCTTGGGGTCGGTCCGGGCCTCCCAGATGCCGTAGTCGGGCTCGCGCCAGCGGGTGCGGACCACCTCGACGAGCTCGGCGAGCTTCTCCCACTCGGTGACGGTGAGCACGCCGCCGTAGCGGTCGTAGCGGAGGGCGGCGTCGAGGAGGCTGCCGTAGATGTCGAGCTGGAACTGGCTGGCGGCGGCGTTGCCGATCCGGACCGGGCGGGAGTCGCGCCAGCCACGGAGCGGCAGCTCCCGCTCGGGGATCTCGCGCTCGCCGTGGATGCCGTAGAGAACCTGGAGGTCGGCCCCGTGCTCGAGCACCTGCTGCAAGAGCCAGTCGAAGTAGGCGGTCCCCTCCTCGGTGTAGCCGGCTTGAAAGAGGACCCGGAGGACGAAGGCCGAGTCCCGCACCCAGGTGTAGCGGTAGTCCCAGTTCCGGCTCCCCCCGGGCCACTCGGGGAGGCTGGTCGTGGGGGCTGCGACGATGGCACCGGTGGGCTCGTAGATGAGAAGCTTCAGGGTGAGGAGGCTTCGCTCCACCCACTCGCGGTAGCGGCCCTGGTACTTGAGCTTGTCGATCCAGCTCCGCCAGAACTCCCGGGTGAGCCAGAGCTGGCGCGAGGGCTGGTAGGAGCGCACCGGGTGGACCTGGGCCGCGCCCCAGTCGGCGACCAGCCAGGTCTCGTCCCCGGCGTCGAGGACGAAGCGCCCGCGGGCGCGGGTGCCCTCGAGCCGCATCGGCACCTCGGTGGCGAGGGCGATCTGGCCGCCCCGGGGGTGGCTCGCGTGGACGCCGTGGTCGGTGAGCTCGAGCACGGCGGCGGTGAGCCCGTAGTTGAACCTGGGCTCGAAGACGATCTCCATCTCCACGCTGCCGGCCACCCCCTCGACCAGGCGGTGGATCTCGGCGGTGGGGACTTTCCGGCCGGGCACGTAGGGCATGAAGTCCCGCACCCGGGCGACCCCGGAGGCGGTGACGAACTCGGTGACCAGGATGTTGGTGCCCCGCTCGTAGTGCTGGCGGGAGCGGAAGGGCGCGGCGGGACGGACCGCGAAGGTGCCGGCGGAGGGGTCGAGGATGGCGGCGAAGACCGCCTCGGAGTCGAAGTCCGGCAGGCAGGCCCAGTCGATCTGCCCGTCGGCCCCGACCAGGACGGCGGTGCGGTTGTCGCCGATCAGGCCGTAGGCCTCGAGGGGCTTAAACTCGAGCGGGTTTTCGGGGTCGAAGCGGAAGGGGTGGTTCTCGTAGCCGTGGGGCGGGACGAAGCCTACTTTAGTCTCCAACGGTCTCCCTCCTTCACGCCGTGCCGCGCGAACCAGCCTTGGTTGACCTCGAGGGCCTGCCGGTAGGCGACGCCAGGGTAGTAGTTGGGGCAGGGGTCTTTCCTGCAGGGCTCCATGTCGAGGACGCGGAGGATCTTGCCGTTTTGGTCCGCGAAGGCGATGGAGAGCGGGAT
>JALVVO010000050.1 GCA_027023345.1 Thermaceae bacterium | reverse complement strand
GGGTGGGGGTTTCCTTTGGGGCCGGCGAGGCCTTCGGCGCCTTCATCTCGCTCGCGATCGCGGTGCACAACATCCCCGAGGGGCTCGCGATCAGCCTGGTCCTGGTGCCCCGGGGCGTGCACTGGGTCAAGGCCGCCGGCTGGAGCGTGTTTTCGAGCCTGCCCCAGCCCCTGATGGCGGTCCCGGCGTTCCTCTTCGTCGAGCTCTTCAAGCCCTTCTTGCCCTTTGGCCTAGGCTTTGCCGCCGGGGCGATGATCTGGCTCGTCTTCTCCGAGATCCTGACCGACGCCCTCGAGGACACCCCAAGCGAGCTCGTGGCCACCACGGTGACGCTCGCGATCGTGGGCATGCTCGCCTTTCAGCTCTTCATCGCCCCGTGAGTACCCGGCGGGTCTCGAGGGCGATCTCGAGCTCCTCGTCGGTGGGCACGACCAGCGCGAGCGGTTGGCCGCGGGTGATCTCCGGACCGCCGGAGGCGTTCTTCGCCTCGTCGAGGCGAAAGCCGAGGTGGCCGAGGCCCCACACCACCTCGGCTCGCACCCAGGGGTCGTTCTCCCCCACGCCGGCGGTGAAGACGAGGGCGTCGATCCCGCCCAGGAGGGCGGCGTAGCCGCCGACATAGAAGACGATCCGGCGCACGTAGGCGGCGAGCGCGAGCCTCGCCCCCTCGTGCCCGCCCGCGGCCGCGGCGTGCAGGTCGCGGAGGTCGTGGGAGAGGCCGGAAAGCCCCTTTAGCCCCGAGGCCCGGTTCAAAAGCCGCTCGGTTTCCTCGATCCCCTTTGCCTTCGCGAGCGCGAGCACGAGGCCGGGGTCCAGGTCGCCGGGCCGGGTGCCCATGACCAGACCTTCGAGGGGCGTAAAGCCCATCGAGGTGGCGACGCTCTTTCCTCCCTGGATCGCGGTGGCGCTCGCGCCGTTGCCCAGGTGAAGGGTGACGAGGCGGAGCTCTTCGAGCGGCCGCCCGAGGAGCTCGGCCGCCTTCCGGCTCACGTGGGCGTGGGAGATGCCGTGAAAGCCGTAGCGCCTATAGCCGGCCTCGGCGAGCTCGGCGGGCAGGGCGTAATGGTAGGCCTCGGGGGGAAGGGTCTGGTGGAAGGCGGTGTCGAAGACCGCGACCTGGGGGACTTCGGGGAAGAGCTTCCTCGCCGCCTCGATGCCGGCGAGGTTCGCCGGGTTGTGGAGCGGCGCCAGGGGGACGAGGGCGCGGATCCGCTCGAGGAGCGCGTCGTCCACCGGCTGGCTCTCCCGGATCGTGCCCCCGTGGACCACCCGGTGGCCCACCGCCTCGATGGGGCCGAGCTCCGCGTGCAAAAGCACCGCCTGGAGGGCGGCGCGGTGGTCTTTGGCGCGGACGGGGATTTCCTCCTTGCCGAGGACCAAAAGGCTTTTTTCCTCGCCCACGCGCTCGACCCTGCCGCGGAGGAGGTGGCGTTTCTGGGCCGCGTCGGTTAGGGCGAACTTGAGGCTCGAGGAGCCGGCGTTCAACACGAGCACCCGCATACCGTGAGCCTACCCCAGGTGGTAGCATGGCTCTTCGTGGCAGAGGTCTCGGGAGGACGCTGGGTCGGGGAGATCTACGGCTGCGACGTGGATCGCCTCGAGGACGCGGCGCTCGTGGAGCGGGCGCTCAGGGACGCGGTGAAGCGGCTCGGGGCGGAGGAGTCTACGATCCGGAGCGTGGTCTACAAGTTCGAGCCCCAGGGGCTCTCGGCGGCCGCCCTCAGCCCGGTGGCGGCGGTGATGATCCACACCTGGCCCGAGGACGACGCCTCTGCTACCCTAGACCTCTACTTCTACCGCGAGGCGGACGCCGGCGAGGTGCTCGCGGGGCTCGCCGAGGCTTTCGGCGCCCGGCGCAAGGACGCCTTTAGCTACCGCCGGCACCCGGGGTAGAAAGGAGTCGGGATGGCGTACGGCCTGCACTTCATCGAGCACATCACCCCCGAGGAGTCCCTCCTCCGGCGGGTGGGCCGGGTGCTCGCCCAGGGCGAGACCCCCTATCAGACGTATCTCCTCTACGAGAGCCGGGGGTTTGGCAAGGTCTTGATGCTGGACGCCGAGGTCCAGTCCACCGAGCGGGACGAGTACATCTACCACGAGGCCCTGGTGCACCCGGCGATGCTCGCCCACCCCGAGCCCCGGGAGGTGCTGGTGGTGGGCGGGGGCGAGGGGGCGACCCTCCGCGAGGTCCTGAAGCACCCCACCGTCCGGCGGGCGGTGATGGTGGACATCGACGAGGAGCTCGTCGAGGTGGCCCGGGCCCACATGCCCGAGTGGCACCAAGGGGCCTTCGACGACCCCAGGACCGAGCTCGTCTTCGCCGACGCGCGCGCTTGGCTTGAATCCCAAGAGGGGCGCTTTGACGTGATCGTGCTCGACCTCACCGACCCGGTGGGGCGGGAGAACCCGGCGAAGCTCCTCTATACCCGCGAGTTCTACGAGCTGGTGGCGAAGAGGCTCGCCCCGGGCGGGGTGGTGGTGACGCAGGCGGGGATGCTGATGCTGGACCGCTACCAGGTGCACACCGTCTTCCACCGCACGATGCGGGAGGTCTTTCCTTTTGTCCGGAGCTACCGCGACTGGATTCCGAGCTTCTTCCTCGCCTACGGCTTCATCGTCGCCGCCGAGGGGTTCGACCCCGCCACCTACTCGCCGGGGGTCTTGAAGGCGCGGATCCTCGAGCGGGCGCTCGCGCTCCGGCACCTCGACGCCGACTTCATCGAGGCGATGTTCGTCTTGCCCCGGGATATGCGGGCCTGGATCGAGGCGGAGACGGTGGTCTCCACCGACGCCCGCCCCTTCTACCTGACCCCCGAGGGCGAGGCGCGGGTCGGCTAGCGGAGTTCGAGCACCCCCGCCCGGTAGAGCGCCGGGATGATCGGCTCGCCTACGCGGAGCAGGGCGACGTTGCCCCGCCGCCTGGCGGCGCGCTCGAGGGCCGCGAGGTGGGTGGAGAGCGCCTCTTGGTAGGCCCGGACGCTGCTTGGGTCCACCGCTACTTGCTCGCCGGTCTCCACGTCAAAAAGCACGGCTTCCACCGGCGGGGGCCTTAGCTCTTCCCGGGCGAGCACCAGGATCAGGTGGAAGGGGGGGAGGGTGCGGAGGTAGCCGGCGAAGTCGCCCTCCTCGAGCCCGTCGGTGATCAGGATCGGGGTCCCCCGGGCCCTCGGCCTCGCCGCGAGCAGGCCCCGGGGGTCGGCGGCGAGGGCGCGGCCGGGCCGGCGGGGGCCTTGCTCGGTGAGAAGGGAAAGGCGCTCGCCCCTCGCGGCCTCGACGAGGACGCGGGCCACCTTGGTGGCGTAGCCGGCCTTGCCGAAGAGGCCCATGCTCGCCGAGCCGTCGAGCCAGAGCCAGAAGCGCCCGGGGCGCTCCTCGGCCTTTCGGCGGACGATCGGCTGGCCGAGGCGGGCGGTGGCCTTCCAGTCGAGGAGCCGGGGGTCGTCGCCGGGGACGTAGGGGCGGTGGTCGAAGAAGGCCTCGCCGCGCCCCGGCCGGGCCTCGGTGCGGGTGCCGTAGCCCGGCACCGGCCGGGGGGCGCGGATGCGAAAGCGGCTCGCCCTCATGCCCGGGGCATGGCCTTTTCCAGGAGGTCCTCGAGCACCGCTTCCGGCCGCGCCCCCTCGAAGGCCGCCTCCTCGGTGAGGAAGAGCCGGTGGGGGAGGGCGAGCCGGGCGGCGTCCCGGAGGTCGTCCCACTCGACGTGGGGCCGGCCCCGGAGGTAGGCGAGGGCGCGGGCCAGGTCGCGCCAGCTCTTGGTGGCCCGGGGAGAGAGGCCGAAGCGCAGCCTCGGGTCCTCGTGGCTAAAGAGCGCGAGGTTCACCATCGCCTCGAGCCCCGGGGAGGCGATCCTCCGCCCGGCCGCCTCGGCCCGGGCGGCGAGCAGGGCGCGGGCGTCCAAGACCGGCTCGGGGAGCACCGGGTCCTCCT
>JALVVO010000049.1 GCA_027023345.1 Thermaceae bacterium | reverse complement strand
CACCCGCTCGACCGCCCGCGCCCAGCCCTGGGGATCGCCCACCACCCGCGCCCCGGGGCCGAGCTCGAACTGGGGGTTGACCGGGACGAGGGCGTCGGCCCCGGGGAGGAGCGCCGCGCCCAGGGCGGGAAGGACGAGGGTGCTGGAGATGAAGGCGACGTCCATCACCGCGAGTTCGGCGGGCTCGGGGAGGGGAATCCCCTCCCGGGCGTTCACCCCCTCCATCGGCACCACCCGGGGGTCGGCGGCGAGGCGCGGGTGGAGCTGGCCGCGACCCACGTCCACGGCGTAGACCCGGCGCGCCCCGTGCTCGAGCAGCACCTCGGTGAAACCGCCGGTGCCGGCGCCGACGTCGAGGGCCACCTTCCCCGCCGGGTCCACGGGAAAGGCCGAAAGGGCGCCCTTGAGCTTTAAGGCGGCGCGGCCCACGTACCGCGTCCCGGGCTCGACCTCCACCGCGTCGCCTGTGCCCACCGGGTGGGCGGGTTTCTTGACCACCTCGCCCCCTACCCGCACCCGGCCCTCCTTGATCAGGGCCTTGGCCTTCTCCCGGCTCTCGGCCAGGCCCGCTTCCACCAGGTAGCGGTCGAGGCGCATCAGGTCGTGCTCGACTCCTCGTCGAGGTAGATCTCGCGCAGGTCCTCCTCGGTGAAGGCGAGGTTCTCCCCGCGAAAGCCCGGCAGCGCCTCGACCCGCTGCCAGGAGGAGCGGTACCAGGGGGCCCGGGGCGGCCGCTTCGTGGGGGCGATCCGGGCTGCGCGGGTCTCGCCGTGGTAGGGCCAGATCTCGTAGACGTTGAAGTCCTGCAGGATCTCGGTGAGGACCACGCCGTAGTCGAGGAGGGCCCTTTGGAACTCGGCCCAGCGGAAGAGCGAGGCGTCGCGCAGGGTGAGCCCGAAGTACCCCGCGCTCCCCGGGGCCCGGAGGGCGGCGATCCCCCGGGCGATGAAGGCGCGAAAGGCCCGCGGGGTCTCGGGCGGGTCGGTGACGAAGACGTCGAAGGCAGAGAGCCACTCCTCGGGGAAAGGGTTCCTAAGGTCGAAGACCCGGGCCTCGGCGTTTTCGATGCCGAGCTCCTGGAAGGCGCGGCGGTCGAACTCGATGAGCCGGGGATCGATGTCCAGGATCAGGACCCTTTTGGCCCGCCGGGTGAGGGCGATGGCCAGCCCGGTGAGGTCGTCCTCGGCGGCCAGGACCAGGATCTCCTTGCCGTCGAGGTCGCCCCGGGAGGCCATGTGCAGCACCCGGGCCACGGTGGTCTCCGGGGTGACGTAGCCCTGGTCGAACTCCTGGACGCTCTCGGGCCGGTCCTTGGCCAGGGCGAGGAAGGTCTGGTAAAGCGCCCGGTCGGCCCAAAACGGCACCCCCCGGCCCTCGCAGGCGGGGCAGGTGTGGCGCACCGGTGGCCGAACCCCGAAACGCTCCACGGCCTCCCGGCCCGCCTCGGTCAGCACGAGGCCGTCGCCCCTTCGCTCCACCCAGCCGAGGTCCAAAAGCTCCTCGACGATCGCCGCCGCCCCCGGCACCGGCAGGGCGGCCCGGTCCACGACCTGCCAGAAGTCGTCGGTCGCAAGGAGCGCCGAGAGCACCCGGGCGACGCTCCGGCCGTAGAGCCGAACGCCACCCCGTCGGCTCGCGCGCTCGGCAAGGGCCTCGAGGTCCACGGCGCTGGATTTTAGCACAGCGCCCGCCCGGGCCGGCTAAAGGGCGGGCTCGAGCTCAACCCGCGCGGCGTCGGCCCAGAGCCCCTCGAGGTCGTAGTAGTCGCGGGCCTCGGGGCTCATCAGGTGAACGAGCAGGGGGCCGTAGTTGAGGAGGACCCAGCGCGAGGACGGCCCCTCCACCGACTCGGGCCGCACCCCGATCGCCTCGAGCCCCTCCCGCACCGCCCGCTCCAGGGCCTCGAGGTGGGGGGTGCTGGTGCCGGTGGCGATCAGGAAGTAGTCGAGGGTGTCGGAGACGCCCCTCAGGTCCAGGGCGACGATGTTCTCCGCCTTCTTTTGGTCGAGGATTCGGTAGACCTCCCGGATCAAGCGATCCACATCCCTCGGATTCGTCATCCGGTTCTATTCTAGCAGGTCCCGCCCCAGCACGATGATCACGTCGGCGTCGGCGAAGAGCCGGAAACGGGTGACGAGCGGCAGCCCCGCGGCCTCGGCGTAGAAGCGGCCGGCCAGCACCGCCTCGTCCACCCGCACCTCGCTCGTCGCCTTGGGGCGGACGACGCGCACCTCGGGCCGGGGCAGGCCGAGCCGGGCAAACCCCTCGGCGAAGGCCTCGCCGAGGCCGGCGCCGGTGCCGTCGTAGAGAAGCGCCCGCACCCGGGGCAGGGGCACGGCCTCCCCCGCACCCACCCCGAAGAAGGCCCTCAAAAACCGTGCCCGCTCCTCGGGCCGGACCACGAGGTAGGGCCCCTCCTCGACCACCGGCAGGGTGGCGGCGTGGAGCCTGAGCCCCTTCAGGTAGGGAAGGAAGACGAGCGCCTGCTCGAGCGGCAGGTCGGTCTCCAGCCGGTCCCAGATCGTCCCGAGGAGCCCGGGGAGCCGGGGCCAGTACTCGGGGCTCGCCGCCTTCCTCGCCGCCTTCAAGAGGACCTCCTTGATGCGGTCGAGCCGGGAGAGGTCGCTCCCCACCCAGCCGCGGAAGCGCATGTACTTGACCGCGTCCTCGCCGTTTAGGTGAACCCGCCCCTTGGGAAAGTGGATGTGCAGATTGGCGGCGTTGTCGTCGTAGTCCATGGGCGCGGGCAGGTAGACGTCCACCCCTCCGAGCGCGTCCACCACCTCGGCCACCAGGTCCATGGTGAAGATCAGGTGGTGGTCCACCCGGAGCCCCACCGCCCACTCCACCGCCCGGGCCAGCCCCTCGGGACCCAGGAACCCGTAGACGGCGTTGATCTTGCCCTGGTAGTCCGGGAGCTCGACCCGGGTGTCCCGGGGCACTGCCAGGGCCCAGACCTCGCTCCCCACCGCCCGCACGAAGAAGATCGTGTCGGTCCGGTGCCCGGGGCCGCAGGGGGTGGCGGGACCGCAGTACTCGATGTCGCGGGCGGCCACCACCAGGCTGAGCACGGGCACCTCGGCCCCGCCGGGGGTGGCGAGGGTGCGCTCCGGCGTCGGCCAGCGCCCGACCGCGACGGCGGCGAGGGCGAAGACCGCCCCCAGCAAGAACCTCAGGGCGATGGGCAGGTTAAAGCTCCGCAAGGCGCGCCAAGACCTCCCGCGTCCGGGGGTGCACCGGGATGCCCCGCCCCTCAAGGTAGGCGACCTTCCGCAGGACCGCCTCGCGGTAGGCGCCGGCGAGGTCGCCGGAAAGCGCCCGCTCGGCGAGGTCGGCGTTCAGGCCGCGGCCGGGCTCGGCCAGGTCGGCGACGTAGACCGCCATCCCCAAGCCAAATCCCGGGTCCACCCCGACGACGTGCCCCTCGATCGCCTCGAGCACCTCCTCGTCCTCCACCCCGAGCCGCCGGGCGAGGACCCGCCCGGCCCGGCCGTGGAGCACCAGCGGGTGCGCCCGCTCGACCTCGTTCTCCGGCGGCGCGAGGCGCAAGAGCTCCTTTTCGGATAGCTCCTTCGCCAGGTCGTGGAGCAGCCCGGCGAGGTAGGCCCGCTCGGGGTCGAGGCCGTTTGCCCGAGCAATCTCCCGCGCGAGCTCGGCGACCCTCAGCGAGTGGGCGAAGCGCTCCTCGGAGAGCCTCTTCTTGAGCTCGGCTTCAAACCCGGTAAAGGCGGTTCTTTTCAATGTAGACCTCCACCTCGAAGGGCACCAGGTAGCGGATCGAGCGGCCGGCGGCGACGCGCCTCCGCACCTCGGTCGAGGAGACCTCGTAGCCGGGGATCTCGAGCACCACCACCCGCTCCCGGAAGAAGGGGTCGAGGCGGGCGAGGTCGTAGCCGGGGCGGGTCACCGCCACCATGGCGGCGAGCTCGAAGAGCGCCTCCGGCTCCTTCCAGGTGGCCACGTC
>JALVVO010000048.1 GCA_027023345.1 Thermaceae bacterium | reverse complement strand
CCCGCACCTGCTCGCCGGGGATGGTCTCGTGCTCGAGGAGTTCCTCGGCGATCTTGTGCATCGCCTCGGCGTGCTCCTCGAGCACCCGCTTGGTCCGCTGGTAGGCCTCGTCGAGGATGCGGCGGACGTCCTCGTCCACGAGCCGGGCGGTCTCCTCGGAGTAGTCCTTGCGCCGGGCGAGCTCCTCGCCCAAGAAGACCGGACCGGTGTGGGAGCCCCAGGCGATGTTCTTGAAGTGCTCGCCCATCCCCCAGTCGAGGACCATCCTCTTGGCGAGCTCGGTGGCCCGCTTGAAGTCGTTCTCGGCGCCGGTGGTCACGGTGCCGGTGAAGAGCTCCTCGGCCGCCCGGCCGCCCATCAGGACGCTGAGCTCGTCCATCAGGTGCTCCTTGGAGATGAGGACCCGCTCCTCGGGCTTCGGGACGGTGACCCCGAGCGCCATGCCCCGGGGCACGATTGAGACCTTGGTCACCGGGTCGGCGTGGGGCAGCACCTCGCTCGCCACCGCGTGGCCGGCCTCGTGGTAGGCGACCGCCCGGCGCTCGGTCTCGGAGAGCTTGAGGGCGCCGCGCTCGAGCCCCAGCGTGATCTTGTCGAGCGCCTTCAGGAAGTGCTCCTGGGTGATCCGGCTCGCCCCCTCGCGGGCGGCGATCAGGGCGGCTTCGTTGGCCAGGTTCTTGAGGTCGGCGCCGGAAAAGCCCGGGGTGACGCGGGCGAGCTCGTCGAGGTTCACGTCCTCGGCGAGGGGCTTATTGCGGACGTGGACCTCGAGGATCTCCTTCCGCTCCTCCAGGCTCGGGAGCCCCACCACCACCTGGCGGTCGAAGCGGCCCGGGCGGAGGAGGGCGGGGTCGAGGATGTCCGGCCGGTTGGTGGCGGCGAGCACGATGACGTTCGTGTCCTTCTCGAAGCCGTCCATCTCGGCGAGGATTTGGTTCAGGGTCTGCTCCCGCTCGTCGTGGCCGCCGCCGATGCCGGCGCCCCGCTTGCGGCCGATCGAGTCGAGCTCGTCAATGAAGATGATCGAGGGGGCGTGCTTGCGGGCGTCCTCGAACAGGGTGCGGACCCGGCTCGCCCCCACGCCCACGAACATCTCCATGAACTCGCTGGCGGTCACCGAGAAGAACGGCACCCCGGCTTCGCCGGCGACGGCCCGCGCGAGCAACGTCTTCCCCGTGCCCGGCGGGCCCACGAGGAGCACGCCCTTGGGGATCTCGGCCCCGAGCTTGCGGTACTTCTCGGGGTTTTTCAGGAACTCGACGACCTCCTTGAGCTCCTCCTTGGCCTCCTTGTGGCCGGCGACGTCGGCGAAGGTGGTCTGCACCCGGCGCTCGGTGCCGTAGAGCCGGGCCCGGGACTGGCCGAACTGGGTGACCTGCCCCATGCCCCCCTGGCTGCGCATGAAGAAGAACCAGAAGAAGGCGATCAAGAGGAGCGTGGGGCCGAGGTAGAGCAGGAGCTGCGGCCAGATCGAGGGGCTCTTGGTCTCGACCACGACCCCATGTTCCTCGAGGAGCTTGAGGAGCTCCCGGTCGCCCACCGCCGGGGGCGGCAGGTCCACCACGAAGCGCTTGGCGACCACGCTCCCGGTGGGGGTGGGGAGCCGCTCGGGCTCTTTGAGCTCGCCGGTGATCCGGGTGTCGCTGAGCACCACCCGGGCCACCTTGCCCTCGGCGACCAGGGTCTTGAACTCGGTGTAGGGGATCTTCGGGGCCGCGCCCGGGGAGAGCTGGGCGAAGAGCCAGTAGCCGAAGATAAAGAGGAGTACCGGAATCCACGGGTTGAGTCGGTTCGCCAACGCCTTCCCTCCAGGGCCCATGGTACACGCTGGTTTTCTTGAAGTTCGTTAGCGTCGCTTTGTAATCTAGCGGGGCCGATGGAACGGGCGGAGGAGCTGCTCGCCGAGGGACGCTACCAGGAGGCCTTCCGGGAGCTCGCCCGGCACGCGGAGGCCCCCATGCCTCCCCACGCCGCCCTCGCCACCCTCCGCCTGGCCGAGTTCTACGCCCTTTACGGCGAGTCCGAGCGGGAGAACCTGGAGGCGGCGCTGGCGCGGGCCCTCGAGCTCGACCCCGAGCTCGGGGAGGACCCCCTCTTCCGGGCGCTGGCCGAGCTCGCCGCCGCCTACCGGGGCGAGGAGCCCGAGCTCTTCGAGACCGACGAACCCCGCGCCGCCTACCACCTGGCCCAGGCCGCCCTCTACGTCGGCTGGCCGCGGGAGGCGCTTTCCTTCCTCGAGGGGGTCCGGGGGCTGCCGGACTTCTTGGCCTGGCGGGCCGCCGACCTCCAGGCCAAGGCGCTCGAGGACCTGGGGGAGAGCCGGGCCGCCTTCGACGCTTACCAGGAGGCCTTCTTCAAGGCGCCCGGCGCGGACCGTCCCTTCCTCGCCCTGGACGCGGCGGCGGCTGCCCTCGACGCCGGGGAGCCGGAGGCGGCCAAGGAGATCCTCGCCGCCGGGGGCCTGCCCCCCGAACCCGACGCCGAGGCCAGCTGGCACTACCTCACCGCCCGGGCGGAGCTCGCCCTCGGCAACCCCCGCCGCGCCCTCGACGCCCTGGCCGAGGCCAAGCGGCGCGAGGACGAGCTCGGCGAGCCCAGCTACGGCGTCGCCCTGCTCGAGGGCCAGGCGCGGATGGAGCTCGGGCGCTACGCCGAGGCCCGCGAGGCCTTCGAGCGGGCGCGGGCGCTGGCCCCGCCCGAGGAGGAGGCCTACGCCCGCCACGAGCTGGCGGTGGCCCTCCTGGAGGAGGGGCGCTACGCCGAGGCCGAGCGCGAGCTCAAGGTCCTCTTCGCCGACCCCGCCTACCCCCACCGGGGGGCGGTGGCCGCCGACCTCGCCGAGCTCAACTACCGCCTCGCCGACTTCGAGGCTACCGAGGGCTGGGCGCAGGAGGCGATCCGCTTGGGCCAGGCGGCCTCCGGCGAGCTCTTCTTGGGCCACGTCGCCTACGACCGGATGCAGCTCGAGGAGGCCCTCGAGCACTACCGCCGGGCCGCCGAGCTCGCCCCCGAGGGAAGCCGCGAGTGGCTCGTCGCCCAGCAGACCGCGGTGGAGATCCTGGCCCAGCTCGGCTACCCCGATCCCGCCGAGGTGCTCGAGCGGGCGCGCTCGGCCCTCCGGTACACCCCGCCCGCCGACGAGTGGGCGAGCGCCCTCCGCCTCTACGCCGAGCGGGCCGAGGAGCTCCTCTCCGGCGGCCGCACCCTCAACTAGGGCTTCCCACCGGGTTTTTCAGCGTGCCCACGCCCTCGATCCGGACCTCGACCCGGTCCCCCGGGGCCAGCAGCCTTCCCGCCTCGAGCCCCGAACACCCGGGGAAGGTTCCCGTGGCCATCGCCTCCCCCGGGACGAGCCCCTCACCCAGGGCGGCGTAGGCCACCGCCTCGCCGAGGTCGAACCGGGGCCCTTCGGCGCTTCCCCGGCAAACCGCCTCGTCGTTGATCCGTACCTCGCCCAAGAGCGCCTGCCAGCGGGGCAGGACCTCGTCCGCGCTCACCACCTCGGCCCCGACCCCGGTGGCGAAGTTCTTCGCCTTCACCGGGCCGAAGCCCGACTGCATCTCGGCGGCCTGGACGTCGCGGGCGGAAAAGTCGTTCAAGACGAAGAACCCGCCGATCGCCCGCGCGGCTTCCTCGGGGCTCGGGTCCTTGCCTAGGGGGCGGGCGATCACGAAGCCGAGCTCGAGCTCAAAGTCGAGCGCCCGGGTGTAGCCGGGCCAGGGGACCTCCTCGCCCTCGGCGAGGAAGGAAAGCGGGTTCCCCATGTAGTAGATCGGCCGCCGGTACCAAAGGGGCTTGGGGCGCACCTTGGGGTGGGGCCGGCCAAAGACGCGCTCATAAAGCTGAACCGCCCGGTGCGCCCGGGGGGCAAAGCGACGGAGCCAGCCCTTGGTGGCCCTGACGACGTGGGCTTCATATAGCATGAAGTCGCGAAACGTCCGCGGCGAAAAGGGAAGGAGGGGCGCGGGGTCGAAGGG
>JALVVO010000047.1 GCA_027023345.1 Thermaceae bacterium | reverse complement strand
GGATGGCCCAGGCGTAGGCGGCGCCGCGCTCGCCCAATCGGGGGTGGACCTCTCCGGTCCGAGTCGGCTGAGGCGCGAGGTCGGCGACCGCGCCGCCGCCTACGCCTGGGCCATCCTCCACGCCCTCGGGTACGTCTAGGCCGTAGAATGCCCCCATGCGTGCGATCGTCACCGGCGGGGCCGGGTTCATCGGCAGCCACTTAGTGGACGCCCTGGTCGAGCGGGGCGACGAGGTTTTGGTCCTCGACGACCTCTCCACCGGGAGCGAGGCCAACCTGAACCCGAAGGCTGAGTTTCGAAAGCTCGATATCCGCGACCGCGAGGGGGTCTTTGAGGCCTTTCGGGCGTTTTCTCCCGAGCTCGTCTTCCACCAGGCGGCCCAGGCCTCGGTCTCGGTGAGCGTCCGCAAGCCCTACTTTGACGCCGAGGTCAATCTAATGGGCGGGCTCAACGTGCTCGAGGCCGCGAAGGAGGTGGGCGTCCGCCACTTCGTCTTCGCCTCCACCGGGGGGGCGATCTACGGCGAGGTGCCCGAGGGTGAGCGGGCGAGCGAGGACCGGCCGCCCCGGCCGAAGAGTCCCTACGCCGCGAGCAAGGCCGGGTTCGAGTACTACCTCGAGGTCTTCAAGGAGGAGTTCGGCCTTCCGTACGCCTCCCTCCGCTACGGCAACGTCTACGGCCCCCGACAAAACCCGCACGGCGAGGCCGGCGTGGTGGCGATCTTCGCGACCCGCATCCTGAAGGGCGAACCTTGCGTGCTTTTCGCTGGGGAGACGCTCGGGGACGCCGGGGGGATCCGCGACTACGTGCACGTCGCCGACGTGGTGGCGGCGAACCTCTTGGCGGCGGAGAAGGGCCTTTCCGGCGTCTACAACGTTGGCACCGGCGAGGGGCACACGACCGAGGAGGTGCTTTGGACCATCGCCCGCGCGCTAGGTGCGGAGCCTAAAGTCAACTACGCCGAGCGGCGGCCGGGGGACCTCTACCGGAGCGTGCTGGACCCGAAGAAGCTCGTGGCCGAGGGCTGGCGGCCCTCCCGGACGTTCGAGGAGGGCATCGCCGAGACCGCGCTCGCCTTTCGCGAGGCTTTCCTAGAGGGCCGGCTTTAGGCGGCCCTGCCCTTCGAGAAGCCGCCGGAAGCGGGCGAGAAGAGCGTTGGCCTCCGGGCTCGGGTGGAGCCGGGCGCGGATTTTGGCCTCGGTGAGGTCGGGGGCGTAGACCGCCGCGTAGCGCTCGAAGCGCCGGTGGGTGTCTTCCTCGTCGAGCTCGGGGTGGAACTGGGTGGCCCAGATCGGTCGGCCCGGCACGCGGAGGGCCTGAAAGGGGGCCTTTTCCGAGTAGGCGAGGTTCAGCACGCCCTCGGGAAGCCGCTTCGCCCGGTCTTTGTGCCCGGCCTGCGCCCAAAAGCAGGAGGGCAGCGTGCCAAAGAGCTCGTCTTGCCTGCCTTCTTCCGTCAAACAGACCCGTACCGTCCCTACCTCGGCGGCGGCCTCGTCGCGGATGATCTCGCCGCCGAGCGCGGCCACGAGAAGCTGGAAGCCGAAGCACGAGGCGAAGGTGGGAAAGCCTTCTTCTACCACCCGCCGGAGGAAGGAGAGGGTGGCCTCGAGCTCAGGCAGGTTTCCCTTGGAGACGTCGTATTCCCCCGAGCCGCCCACGAGCAGGGCGTTGAAACCGGCAAGGTGGCCCGTCTCGGGAGGCCCCTGCAAAAGGTCCCAGGTCGCGATCGCCGATCGGGGGACCCCGAGCCTCTCCGCGAACTGCCGGGGTTCTTCCGCCCGGATCGGGTCCTCGGGGTTTCGAGCTTGGAGGAGCAGAAAGCGCATGGGGAAGAACATACAAAAAGGAAAACGCCCCGTCTACGGGGCATTTTGGTGGCGGTGGGCGGACTCGAACCGCCGACTCCGCGATTATGAGTCGCGTGCTCTAACCAGCTGAGCTACACCGCCGCACGCGCCCCCTATCTTAGCCAAGGCCCCGGAGAGCGTCAACCGAGGGCGGCTTTTCTTTCCCGATCCCCTGGGCTACAATGGGGTTTCGGCCCGGCGGCCGGTGGAAGCCATGAAAA
This sequence comes from Thermaceae bacterium, assembly GCA_027023345.1. Classification (GTDB taxonomy): domain Bacteria; phylum Deinococcota; class Deinococci; order Deinococcales; family Marinithermaceae; genus WFXV01. The sequence continues at coordinate 1,959 of JALVVO010000047.1, read as the reverse complement.
AGGTCGTGATCGTGGGACGTCCAAACGTGGGGAAGTCGAGCCTCTTCAACCGCCTGATCGGTCGGCGGGAGGCGGTGGTGGCCGACGAGCCCGGCGTCACCCGCGACCTCAAGGAGGCCGAGGTCGAGACCGACACCGGCCGCTTCAAGCTGGTGGACACCGGCGGGGTCTGGTCCGGCGACAAGTGGGAGAAGAAGATCCAGGAGAAGGTGGACCGGGCAGTGGACGAGGCGGACCTGGTCCTCTTCCTGGTGGACGGCCGGGCCGAGCTCACCGAGTCGGACTACGAGGTCGCCGACTACCTGCGCAAGAAGGGAAAGCCGGTCGTCCTGGTGGCCACCAAGGTGGACCACCCCAAGCACGAGGCCTACCTGGGCGAGCTCTTTGCCCTCGGTTTCGGCGAGCCCCTCCCCACCTCGGTGGAACACCGGCGGGGGCTCGAAGAGCTCATCGAGAAGATCTGGGAGAAGCTTCCCGTCTACCAGGACCAGGACGAGGCCGAGGTCGAGCCCATTCGCCTCGCGATCATCGGCCGACCGAACGCGGGCAAGTCCTCGCTTTTGAACGCGCTCCTCGGCGAGGAGCGGGTGATCGTCTCCGACGAGCCCGGTACCACCCGGGACGCGATCGACGTGGACTTCGAGTTCGGCGGCCGGCGTTTTCGCTTGGTGGACACCGCCGGCATTCGCAAGCGCCCCGAGACCGCGGTCGAGTGGTTCGCCATTCAAAGGGCCGAACGGGTCGTCCGGGACGCCGACGTGGTGGCGCTGGTGGTCGACCCCTTCGAGGTCGGCGACCGCGAGCTCAAGCTCGCCAACATGGCCTTCGAGGCGGGGAAGCCGGTGGTGGTGGTGGTGACGAAGTGGGACCGGGTCCCCAAGGAGGAGCGCCGCCGGGTTCGCGCCCAGATCCGGGAAAAGCTCGCGCACCTTGCCCACCTCCCGATGGTCTTCGTCTCGTCCAAGACCGGGGAGAACCTGACCCGGATCCTCTCCGAGGCGACGAGCCTCTACGAGGAGGCACACCAGCGGGTGGAGACCGGCGAGCTCAACCGCCAGGTGCAACTCTGGCTCGCCCGGACCCGGGTGCCGAACTTCCGGGGCCGTCCCTTGAAGATCTTCTACGCCACCCAGGCCGAGGTGGCGCCCCCCACTTTCGTCTTCTTCGTCAACCACCCCGAGTACGTTACCCGGGCCTTCGAGAACTTCCTCAAGAACCGGATCCGCGAGGACCTGGGCTTCCCGCGAGTGCCGTTCCGCCTCGTTTGGCGCGGACGGTCCCCCAAACGGGGGTAGGCGCGGGCGCGGCCGGCCCCCATTTTGAGGGCGGGGGCATGCGTTCGCTACGGGGCTTCTCGCTGATCGAGCTGCTGGTCGTCTTGGTCGTTTTGGCGATCCTCTTCTCCATCGCCATGCCCGGCATGCTCGGGGTGCGTCGGCGGGCGTACGACACCGCTGCCCAGAAGCATCTGCGTGAGGCGGTCGCCCACCAGTTCGCCTACGCGGTGGATCACGGCGACTACGCGGACGACCTCGCGGAGCTTCGGTCCGAGGGGCTTCGGGAGGTTCCGGGGGTGGAGCTCGAGCTCCGCTCCGGGGGCGGTTCCTTCTGCATGCTGGCCCGGCACCGCTACGGGCGTTACTGGTACGCGGCCACCCCCAGCGTGCTGGTGAACACCGGGGTGCGGGCCCAGGACCCCGCGCCCGCGGACTGCCCTTAGCGCAGGAGGGCCGAAAGCCCCTCCACCGCCCCCGCCCGCAGCGAGAGGTCGGCGAGCGGGGTGAGGGGCGTTTCCTCGGGGTTGACCTCGATCAGGTAGGCGCCGGCGTGCTTGGCGAGCCGCCCCAGGCTCGCCGCCGGCTCGACCACCGCCGAGGTACCGACGACCAGAGCGACGTCGGCGGAGCGAAAGGCGGCCACCGCCGCCTCGAAGGCCCCGGGGGGCAAGAGCTCGCCGAA
>JALVVO010000046.1 GCA_027023345.1 Thermaceae bacterium | reverse complement strand
CCTTGGGCGCCCCGATTACGCGACCGAGGTGGTGGTGGTCGAGGAACGGGGCGGCCGGCTCGTGCTCTTTCTCCCCGAGCTTGGGCTCGAGACCGCCGTGGCGCGTGGCGGCTCGGAGGGGGTGGGCGCGCGGGTCCGGCTCCGCCTCGCCCGGGTAGACCTCCCCCGCCTGCAAACGACCTTTACCCGGGTCTAGAAGCCGAGGCCCACCCAAAACCCCCGGTCGGCCCGGTAGCCGAGGCGGAGTTCGGGGGTCAGGGGCAGGTAGTAGCGGTAGGCGAGGTGGGCCCGGAGGGTGAGGCTCGCGCCCGGCGCGATTCCCTCCTCGGGAGAAAAGGCGAGGCCGACCTCGGGCTCTAGGGTGAGGTGGGAAAGGTAGAAGAGCCCGTCCTTTTCGTAGTGGTCCAGGACCCAGGTCGAGCGGTGGCCGAGCCGGAGGGCGGCGCGGGTCCCAGGTCCGAGCCAGGGGGTGGTGACGTCGCGGCCGAGGGCAAAGGAGGCCTCCCAGCCCTCGGGGGTGCGCTCGGCGAGGGCCAAGAGGCCGTAGGGGGCGCCCCCGTGGCCGGCGAGAACGGAGAGGGAGCGGCCCTCGCTCGCCTCGCCCCAAACGCGGTCGCGCCCCCGGGCGCGGGTGTCCTCGAGGAGGAGCGCGACCTCCAGCGCGGGTTGCCCAAGAGCGGCGCCCAAGGCGGCCTCGAAGCTTCCCCGCGCGCGCCCCGCGAGGAAGCGCCGGGAATACGCGAGCGCGGCCCCCTGGTTCGAGAGGGTCAGGCGGTAGCGCTCGGGGGCGAGGCCAAAGCGCGGGGTGTAGCCGGCGGAGAGGAGCAAGAATCCGCTCCTTAGGTCGGTGTTCGCGGCGAGGAGCCAGTCTAGCTCGTTCGCCGCGTCCACCCCGAGGGCGAGGGCGCCGAAGGGAAAGAGCGGGAGCCAGCCCGCGGGCGCGAGCGAGGCCAGCGGCCGGTAGGGGTGGCGTTGGGGCTTGACCTCGGGGAGCTTGGGCCTGGGCAGAGGAGCCGCCGCTATAGGTTCGATGGGCTTTGGGGTGGGGCTCGCTTGCTCGACGAAGAAGCCCTTTCGCGTAAGGGCCACGTAGTAAAGCCCGTCCTCCGCCCCGGCGGGGGCAAAGGCCCCGTAGGGGTGGGCGACGAGGAGGGCGAGCGCGCCGGTTTCCGGGTCGAGGGCGTAGATCTGGTAGACGCCGCTTGCGTCCGAGGCGAAGACGAGCCGGCCCTGCCACCAGGCGAGGTCCTTGAGCACGCGCCCGTGGGCGGCGAGCCGCCTTGGGCCCGAGTCCTCGAGGAGCAGGGGGTAGACCCGGCCCGCTTCCCAGACCAAGACGGCGAGGCCCCGGTCGGACGCGGCGACCCCGACCAGGTGCCGGTCCTTTGGGGCCTGGTAGCGGACCCGCTTCTTCCCGTCTTTGAGCTCGACGAGCCGGGAGCCGGCCTTCCCCTCCTCGACGTAGTAGATCGTCCCCCGGTGGGCGGTGGGGTGGTAGGCATGGAGGGCGCCGGGGATCGGCGTCTCCCGGCCGGAGACGACGTCCAGCGCGAAAAGCCGCCGCACGTAGCCGCCCGCCCCCGTGGGCTCGAGGCGGTCGAAGACCAGGGTGCGTTCGTCGAGCCACGCGAGCCGGCCCACCGTGCGGCCGAGGGGGTGGGGAAAGCGCTTTTCCCCCACCACGATCGCGTCCTCGTGGACGTAGGCGAGCCGTCCCCCGAAGGCGGCCGGCGAGCAGCCGGCGGGGCCGGTGGGGGCCGGGGGGCGCGCCTTTACCCTTTGGCTTTCCCAAAACGCCCGCCACTCGGCCTTGAGCTCCGTTCCCGCCGCCTCCTTCCAGGCTTCGGCGAAGGCGTCCGAGAGGTAGAGGGAAAAGGGCATGGGCACGCGCTGGTAGCGCTCGAAGGCCCTTCGCAAGGCTTCCCACCCGTGCTGCTGGATCAAGAAGTCCACGAAGGCGACCCCCACCCGGTAGCGGAGCTCGCCAAAGGGAAAGCGGGGGAAGAAGGCGGTGCTCGCCTCCGCCAGGCTCGGCGGGTCCTCGGCGAGGGCCCGGAGGAGCCCCCGGGTGTAGCCGTCGTGAAGCCTTCCCCCGCCTCCTTGGGATTCGAAGTAGGTGGCGAGCCCCTCGACGAGCCAGGCGGGGTATGGGCGGGCGACGCCGTTTGGCAAGAGGCCGAGGCCGTTTTCCGGGCCGGCGAGGTGCAGAAGGTGGACGAGCTCGTGGAGGACCAGGGTGTAGAGGGGATCGGCGGTGTTCCAAAACGCGCCCTCGTAGTAGGGGAAGGCAGGGAAGAGGGTAGTGCCGGGGCGGGGGAAGACGCTGGCGTAGCCGTTATAGAAGTCGGTGCCGGGGTCGAGGCGGAGGACGGGCGTCTTCTTCGGCTCCCCGAGAAAGGGGGAAAGGGTGCTTAGGGCGGCCTCGGCCCGCGCGAGCACCGCCTCGGCCAGGGCCTCCTGGCCGGGGGCGAAGAGGACCTTGACCCGAGGCGTTTCGGCCACCTGCCAGGCGAGGGCGAGGCCGAGGAAGAGCGCGGCCGCAATAAGGCGCCTCATGCGCTCGAGTCTATACCGAAGAATGCATTAGGAGGGCTTGCCAAAAAACTCGTCGAGCTGGTCTTCGGTGACGAGGACCTCGCGGGGCTTCGAGCCCTGGTGGGGGCCGACGATGCCCATGGCCTCGAGCAGGTCCATGAGCTTCCCGGCCCGGGCGTGGCCGATCGAAAGCCGCCTTTGCAGTCGGGAGACCGAGCCCTGCCCTTCCTCGACCACGATCCGGGCGGCGGCTTCGAGCAGGGGGTCGGAGAAGTCGAGCTTGGCCCCGGGGGCGGTCTGGGTGGCCTCGCCGGTGGGGGAGAAGAGGCCGGGGCCGTCGAAGTCGGCGCCGTACTTCTCGACGAAGGCGTCGTCGAAGGGCTGGCCCCGGAGGTAGCCGGTGACCCGGTGGATCTCGGCGTCAGAGAGGTAGGGGCCTTGCAGCCGGACCGGCTTGGCCAGCCCCGGCTGGTAAAAGAGCATGTCGCCCTGGCCGGTAAGGCGCTCGGCGCCGGTGGCGTCGAGGATGGTGCGGGAGTCGTGGCTGGAGGAGACGGCGAAGGCGATCCGGGCGGGGATGTTGACCTTGATGAGGCTGGTCAGGATGTCCACGCTGGGGCGTTGGGTGGCGAGGATGAGGTGCATGCCCGTGGCCCGGGCCATCTGGGCCAGGCGCAGGATGGCCTGCTCGACCTCCTTGGGGCTCGTGATCATCAGGTCGGCGAGCTCGTCGATCACGATGACCAGGTAGGGAAGGGTGGGTTCGCCGGCTTCCCGCATCTTCTTGTTGTACTGCTCGAGGCTCCGCACCCCGACCTTGGACATCATCCGGTACCGGCGCTCCATGTGGGCCACCGCCCCGAGCAGGACGCCGGCGGCGTCGGCGGGGTTGGTCACCACCCCGCGCACCAGGTGGGGAATGCCTTCGTAGGGGGTGAGCTCGACCATCTTGGGGTCGATCATCAAAAGGCGGAGCTCGGTGGGGAGGTACTTGAAGAGCAGGCTCATGACGAGCGCGTTGATCGCCACCGACTTGCCCGAACCGGTGGAGCCGGCGATCAGGAGGTGGGGCATCTGGGCGAGGTCCTTGACCCAGAACTCGCCCTCGATGCTCTTGCCCAGGATCAGGGGAAGCTTGGCGCGGGTGCGCCGGTAGCTGGGATCGAGGAGGGCTTCGGAGAAGCGCACGAGCTCGCGCTCGGCGTTCGGGACCTCGAGGCCGATCACGCTCTTGCCCGGGATCGGCGCCTCGATCCGCACCACTCCCACCGCAAGCGCCCGGGCCAGGTCGTTGGCGAGGCTCTGGATCCGGGCGATCTTCTCGCCGGGCGCGGGCTCGATCTCGTAGCGGGTGACGGCCGGCCCCCGGGCCCAGGCGACGACCCGGGCCTGGAGCCCGAACTGGGCCAGGGTCCGGTTGATGACCTCGGCCCGCTCGGCGGCCTCGGCCTCGAGGGCCATCGGGTCCCGGGGGTCCTTGGGGGGCGGGTCGAGGA
>JALVVO010000045.1 GCA_027023345.1 Thermaceae bacterium | reverse complement strand
GGTGGCGCCGGCGGAGGCCGAGTACTGGTTCGCCGTGCCCGAGGCGTGCTTCGAGCTCCGGCCGGTGGTCCTGGCGCTCGGCGACCAGGCGCTAAAGGCCCTCGCCCGCGCCCGGGTGAGCCGAGCGGGCTTCCGGGAGGCCCAGCGGCGGCGAACGGCCGGACTCCCCCTCCCCCCGCCCTACGACCGGGTGCTCGCCGAGGCCGGGGAGGACCCCTACCGAAGCCCCACCTACCGGGCCCTCCTCGTCCTCACCGCCTACGCCCGGCGGCTCGCCTGGGCCTATCGGGCGGGCGACGACGCCCTCCTCGCCGAGGCTTTGGTAGGCTACCGGCATGCCCTATGCCAGCTGGAGCGTCTTTGACGCGGTGGTGGTGACCCGGACGCACCGGGTCGAGGGGCGGATGCGGCTCCCGCCCGAGACCGCGACCGCCGCCTACCTGAACCTGACCGGAAAGGCCTTCCTGCCGCTGGAGGAGGTGCGGGTCTATCCCGGCGGCTACCGGCGCGCGGGGGAGGCGATCCTCGAGGCCGGCTTCCTCGCCGTGGCCAAGCGCCAGCTGCTTTGGATCGCGGGCGGGCGCCCGATGCAGCCGCCGGCGGGGGTGGTGGTCCGGCGCCGAGCGGCGGTCTTCTTCGCCGATCACGTGCTGGTGGGCGAGGTTGAGACCCTGAAGAGCCTGGACCTGCCCGCCTTCCTTTCCCGGTCCGCCCCCTTCGTCACCCTCTTCTCGGCCGGGCTCTATCCCTTGCCCGGCTTCGGGGACGGGCGGGTGCCCGAGGAACGGTTCGACTTCCTCACCGTGCACCTCGGCGGGATCGAGGGGGTGCTCGAGCTCGAGCGGGCCGAAGCCCACACCCGCTGGGGCGGTCTTTACTAGCCGAGCCGCCTCAAGTTCTCCTCGATCCGGGCGATCTGGGCCTCGGCCTCGGCCAGGCGCTTTCGCTCGAAGGCGACGACCTCTTCCGGCGCGCGCTCGGTGAACCCCGGGCTTTCAAGCTTCCTCCGGGCCGACGCGGCCTTCTTCCTGAGCTCGGCGAGCCGCTTTTCCTGCCGGCCCTTCCAGGCCTCGAGGTCCACGAGCCCCTCCGGCACCAGGTATACGGTGACGTCGGGCGTCACCCCGGCGAGCGCCCGCTCGGGGGCCCCGAGGGCGGGCTTTGCCCGGGCCAGGAAGCGGAAGACCTCGGCTTCCTCGAGGACGGCTTCGGCGAGCGGCCCCTCGAGGAAGACCTCGACCTCCCGGGCGGGGTCGAGCCCGAGCTCGGCCTTCAGGCTCCTGGCCACCCGCACCGCCGCCTTGAGCGCTTCAAAGCGCCGGTAGGCCTCGGGGTCGGGGGCGGGGGTCTCGGGCCAGGGCTCGCGGGCGAGCTCGGCGTTTTCGCCCTTCAAGTGCTGGTAGAGCTCGCTGGTGACGAAGGGCATGAAGGGGTGGAGCATCTTGAGGAGGGCGGCGAGGGCTGCCTCCAGCCCCTCCAGGGTCGCCCGGTTCCCGGCGCGGAGGGCGGGTTTCGCCGCCTCCACGTACCAGTCGGCGAACTCGGCCCAGGCGAGCTGGTAGACCTCGCGGGCGGCGAGGGCGAGGTCGAAGCGGTCCATGAGCCGGGTGACCTCGGGGATCTTCCCGGCGAGGACGTGCCGCATCCAGCGGTCGGCGAGCGTGGGGGCGCTTTCCTTTTCCTCGAAGCCCTCGCGGGAAAGGAGCAGGAACCGGGTCGCGTTCCAGAGCTTGTTGGCGAAGTTGCGCCCCATCTCCAGCCAGCGCTCGTCGAAGCGGACGTCTTGGCCGCCGGTGGCGAGGTGGACGAGCCCGAAGCGGAGCGCGTCGGCGCCGTACTTTTCCACCATCACTAAGGGGTCCACCACGTTCCCCTTCGACTTGGACATCTTCTGACCCTTCTTGTCGAGCACAAGGCCGTGGAGGATGACGTGCTCGAAGGGGACCTTGCCGGTGAAGTGAACCCCCGAGACCTCCATCCGGCTCACCCAGAGGAAGAGGATGTCGTAGCCGGTGACGAGGGCCTGGGTGGGGTAGAAGGCCTTCATGTCCTCGGTCTCCTCCGGCCAGCCGAAGACCGAGAGCGGCCAGAGCGCCGAGGAGAACCAGGTGTCGAAGACGTCGGGGTCGCGCCTTAGGTCCTTGGAGCCGCAGACCGCGCACTCACTGGGGTCTTCCAGGAAGCGCTCGGGCTCGGGCACGGTGACGTGCCCCTCGGGGCAGTACCAGGCCGGGATCTGGTGGCCCCACCAGAGCTGGCGCGAGATGTTCCAGTCCTTGATCCCCGCGAACCAGTCGAGGTTCACCCGCTTCCAGCGCTCGGGGTGAAAGGCGATCTCCCCCTTTTGGAGCCGCTCGCTCACCTCGTCGGCGAGCGGGCGCATCTTGAGCCACCACTGGGGGAAGAGCGCGTACTCGATGGGGGTGCCGCAGCGGTCGCAGGTGGGCTGGTGGATTTCGTAGGGCTCCTCCTTGACGAGGTGCCCGGCTTCCCTTAGGGCCTCGACCACCTTCTTCCGGGCCTCGAAGCGCTCGAGCCCCCGGAAGGCCTCGGGCACCCGCTCGCCAGTAAGCCGCCCCTCGAGGTCGATCACGCTCGGCGCGGGGAGGCCGTGGCGGGTGCCGATCTCCCAGTCGGTGGGGTCGTGGGCCGGGGTGATCTTGAGGGCGCCGGTGCCGAACTCCCGCTCCACCGCCTCGTCGGCGATGATCGGGATCCAGATCTCGGTGAGGGGGATCCGCGCCTTCTTCCCGATCAGGTGCCGGTAGCGCTCGTCCTCGGGGTGGACGGCGATGGCCACGTCGGCGAAGATCGTCTCCGGGCGGACGGTGGCGATCTCGATCGCGCCGCCGTCCTCGAGTGGGTAGGCGAGGGTGTAGAGGGTGCCCGGGGTGGGCTCGTAGTTGACCTCGAGGTCGGATAGGGTCGTCTCGCAGCGGGGGCACCAGTTCAGAAGCCGCTCCCCGCGGTAGGCGAGGCCCTCGTGGAAGTACTTGACGAAGGCGTAGCGCACCGCCCGGCTCCGGACCTCGTCCATGGTGAAGGCCTCGCGGGTCCAGTCGGCGCTGGCCCCGAGGCGCTTGAGCTGCCGGATGATCTGGCCGCCGGACTCCTCCTTCCAGGCCCAGACCCGCTCCAGGAACTTCTCGCGACCGAGGTCGTGGCGGGTCTTGCCCTCCTTCAGGAGGAGCCGCTCCACCACCACCTGGGTGGCGATACCCGCGTGGTCGGTGCCGGGGACCCAGAGGGCCTCGAAGCCCTGCATGCGCTTGTAGCGGATGATCGCGTCCTGGATGGCGTTGTCCAGGGCGTGGCCCATGTGCAAGACGCCGGTGACGTTGGGCGGAGGCATGACGATGACGAAGGGCTTCTTCTCGCCCCGGACGACGGCCTCGGCGTCCGCCCGGAAAGGATGCTTCGCCCAGTGCTCCGCCCACTTGGGTTCGACCTTGGCAGGATCGTAGGCCTTCTCCAGCATCAAAAAACCTCCTCCACGCTCCGCGCGGACGAGGCGAACCGCCCCGCGGTACCACCGCGCTTCGGGGAACCGGCTTGTGGCCTGTGGCTTGTGGCTTGTGGGAAAGATGTTCCTCTTCTCTACAGGCTACAAGCTACAAGCCACGAGCCTTTCCCCGCCCTCTCTCGCGCTGTCACGGGCGCACCCGGCGGGCTCTACTAGGGGCCAGGGCCCCGTTCCTCCCGCAGATTCGCCCGGGCGACCTTCGGCCTTCCCTCCCGAGGGGCGCTCTCAGCCCGGGGCGCCCCCGCTCTGTCGGGCGAAGCGGCCTACTCCTCCCGGGCCGTGGAGCCATTCTCGCCGGGAGGGCCGGGGGAATGCAAGGTTTTGTAAGCCCGATCGCAACCGAAGGGCCCGGCGTGGGCTAGGCTTAGGGCGGTTCGATGGCCACCTCCACGACCAAAGCGCGCATCCTCGAGCTCCTCGCCGAAGAACCCCGTCCCGCCGAGGCCCTGGCCGGCGCCCTCGGCCTCTCCCGGGTGGCGGTGCAGCGGCACCTCCGGGAGCTCCTCGCCGAGGGCGCCGGCCAGGGC
>JALVVO010000044.1 GCA_027023345.1 Thermaceae bacterium | reverse complement strand
GGGTGGGCTCGCCCTACTGGATCGCCGAGCTCGAAAGCCGGTTCCTGGGCGAAGGGTCGCTCGCGGAACGGGCGGTGGCGGTGGTGGAGAGCGTGGTCTTCCTTCTGGTCAAAAACCTCGAGGCGATGAACGCCTACCTCCCGCCCCCCCGGGCGATCCGCCTCACCGGGGGGCTTGCCCGGCTCGACGGCTTCGCAAAGCGCCTGGCCGACCTCGCGGGCCTCCCCGTCTTCCGCCCCGCCGAGTTCGAGGCCACCGCCCGGGGCCTCGCCTTCCTGGCGGGCGGGCGAAAGCCCTTCGAAGCCGTCCCCGAGGATCGCTTCGACCCCCGGGAAAACCCCGCCCTCCGCGCGGCCTACCGCCGCTTTCTCTCGGCGATGCCCGATCCCTAGACCACCTGGGCCCAGCCGAGCGTCGCCCGGTCCTTGGGCAGGTAGAGGAGCCGCCGGGGCTCGATCCGGTAGCGAAGGCGCTCGAGCGCCCGCCGGACCTCGGGCACCCGCCGGAAGGCGAGGAGCCGAGCCCTAAAGGGATCCTCCCCCCAGTAGCCCACCCGGAGCGGCCAGGTGGCCCCTTTGAGGCGGCGGCTTTTTAGGTCCTGGTAGAAGGGCTCGAGCTGGGGCAGGTGCACGCGGACGAGCTCGAGCTCCATCGTCGCGAGCGCCTCGGCGAGGGAGCGGCCGGCGGCCGAAAGCCAGTTTCGCTCGGCCTCGCCGAGCTCCCAGGGGAGCGGGAGCGCCCCCTCGAAGACCTCGACCTCCTCGTCGCGGAGCAGCTCGCCGCTCTTTAGGTCCACGAGCAGGACCCGGCGGGGTCGGACCGCCCCCTCGGGGTAGAGCCGCTCGGGGGGCGCGAGCTTCTCGAGAAACGCGTAGCGGGCAAAGAGCTCGTCCTCGAGCGCCCGGGCGAGGGCCTTGAGGTCGGCGTGCTCGGCCAGGAGGGCGGCCCGAACCCGGCGCTTGAAGCCCTCGTCCTTTCTGGTCGCGTAGAGGAAGGCGGCGGCGAGCACCGCCTCCCTCAGGTCGCGGCCGGGGAAGTAGGGCCGGCCCTCCTCATCGCGGGGAAAGGCCCCCCGGCCGTGGGCCAGGGGGCTCAGGGTCCAAAGCTCCACGGGAAGCCTCCCGGAACTAGACGCGGTAGGTCATGGCGAAGATCTCGGGGAACTTGAAGAGGTAGCGGTCGCGCTCGGCCTCGGCGTGGTAGGCGAGCTCGGCGTAGCCGGCGGCGGCCAGCCCCTCGAGGATCTCCTCAGCCACCACCCGGTCCACCTGGAGGCGGCTCGCGATGAAGCGGAGCGCCTCCTCCCGAGGGTCCTCGTCGCCCTCGCCGACGAACTCGGCGTACTCCTGGTCGAGCATCCGCATCAGCGCGCGGAGGCTCACCGGCTTCGAGGTGAAGATCCAGCGGGGGCGTTCCCCGGGAAGGTGGTGGGCGTAGCCGGCGGCCTCGAGGGCCTCGGCCACCCGCACCGCGTCGGCGTGGGCCAGGCCCACCTTGTTCACCAGGAAGGTGACCAGGGCCTCCCGCTCGCCCACCAGCCCCTGCGGATAGGCCTGGGCCAGGGCGCGGGCAAGCTCCTCGAACCGACCCGCCTCGGCGAGTTTCTTGAGCGCGTCCGCCTGCATACCTCCCCCTTCCCCTCTAGCCTACGACCTCGACCAGGCCGTGGACCTCCTCGCCGGGGTTCATCTTCTCCGCGACCTCAAGCAGCAAGAGCCCCGCCTCGTTCACCGAGTTCCGCCCCACGAAGCCCGCGACCCGGGCGGCCTCCATCGCGTTCTCCCAGGCCTCCTTGGAGAGCCCCGAGAGCCGGATCGCGGCCTCGATGTTTTTGGGCAGGATGCGCACCCTCTTTTCCTTGACGTAGAGGGTGCCGACCTGGCGGAGCGCCCGGAGGAGCCGGACCACGAGCGGGGTGACGGGGTTGCCAAACCCCTCGGGCACACCCGCGAGCGCCCGGTCGAGGAGCTCGCCCGCCTCGGTCTCGACGACGTTGCCGTCGGGGAGGAGGTCGATCAGGTGGCGGGCTTCGAGCTTCTCCAGCGCCCAGCGGATCCGCTCGCGGTCGAGCTTGCCCTCGAGCGCCCGGTAAAGCTCGTCCACCGTCATGCCCCGGGCGGGGATCTTGTGAAAGACGAGGAGCTCGTACTTGGAGAGGTGGGGGCTCCGGCGAACGTGCTCGGCGAGGTGGGCGTAGAGGTAACCCGACTCGGTGGGCTCGCCGGTGCCGAGGAGCCCGGCCTCGCGCCCCGCCTGGTACCACTCGAGCCCAGGGGCGCTAAAGGTCTTGCGGGTCATGGTGATCGCCTTCACCGCCACCGAGGGGACGTCGCGCTCGGCGCGCTCCTGGTCCTCGCGGACCTTCTCGCCGAGCTCGGTGAGGCGGAAGACCTCGCGGCCCTTCTCGTCCACCCCGCTCTCGACGAGCTGGAAGGACTCGAGGCTCATGAGCGCCTCGCGGAGGTCGAAGTTCTCCTCGTACCACTTGGCGAGGTCCTTGGCCTCGGCGAACTTCTTCGCGATCTCCTGCTTCTTCTTGGGGAGCTCGTCGAGCCGCCGGCCGTACTTCTCGAGGAGGGCCTTGTACTCCCGGACCTTGCGGTCCACCATCTCCCGCCGGAGCCGGTCGAAGGTGGGAACCTCCTCGGGGTTCTGCTCGGCTTTTTGCCAGAGCGCGGAGATCGTCTTCAGGACCTCGGCCTCCTCGGCTTCGATGGCGAACGACCAGACGTCGGCCCGGGCCCCCTGGGTGAAGAGCCTCAGCGCCTCGAGCGCCCACTCGCCGGCGGGGAGGAGCTCGCCCGAGGGGCCGACGTAGCCCAGCGCCTGCAGGGTGGCGAGGGCGGCCTCGGTGGCCTCGCCGCTATCGGCGTAGTCGGCGAGGGCCCAGAGGATGTCCGAGGTGAGCACGTCGCCGGTGCCGAAGCCCCCAAGCATAAGCGCCCGCTTCACCGCCTGGCCGAGCGCGGTGAAGGCGTAGACGTCGGAGGCCGGCACCGAGTAGGCGATGAGGCGCATGGCCTCGAGCAGGTGCTCCTCGTGGCTCCCGGTGGGGAGCTCGGCGGCCGGCGCCGGGCCGATGGGGACTTTTCGGATCACCTCGGCGAGCTCGGCGGAGATCTCGAGGCCCGGCTCGGCGGCGCGGTAGAGCTCGAGCACCCGCCGCCCGGCGTCGGAAAGGGCGAAGTACTCGGTCTTCTTCTCCCGGTCCCGCACCCGCACGGCGAGGCCCCGCTCCAAAAGCGGCCCCTCGGCTAGAGGCCCCACGCGGCCGGCCCGCTCGGCGGCGTCGAGCATGGCGATGACCTCGGTGCCGAGCCAGCGCCAGCCCTCCTCCCATGCCTCGGGCTTGGCGAGGCCCCGGCCCTCGAGGATCACGAGATCGCCGCCGACCTCCTCCTCGTCCTCGGCGTAGGGCTTCGGGCCCTGCTCGTAGAGCTCCCGGAGCAGGTAGGCGAGCTCGCGCCCGAGGTAGGTGGGCACGATCTTCACCGGGCTCTGGTAGCGGGCGAGCCCCATCATCTCGAGCTCGTCGAAGGTCTCCTCGTCCACCTCCTCCACCGGGGTGTAGGGCTTGCCCGCCTCTTCGTCGGCCAGCAGGCGTTCCAGCGCGATCGCGTGTTTCTTGGTGATGACCATTTTGAACCTCCCTTAGTCGAGCGCGGCCAGGAGCTTGTCCACGTGCTCGGCCACGTCCACGTCGAAAAGCCGGATGGTGGGCAGGAGCCAGGTGACCACGTAGCGGTCCTCGTCGTCCTTGTTCTTGCCGAAGTAGACGAGGGTGAAGCGCCCCACCCCGGCGTGTTTCTTCAGCACGTCCCGGGCCTCGCGGAGCGCCCGGCGCATCTTGGGGGGCAGGGCCTCGAAGGGGTAGGCCCGGCCCTCCTCGCCGTTCTTCTGGATGAACTCGGTGGTGAGGCCCGAGGAGTGGAAGGCCTCGAGCAGCTTGCCAAACCCCCGCTTCTTGAAGTAGGCGAGCAGGAGCTCGGCGGCGGGGAGCACGAAGAGCTCGGTCTCCTCGCCCCGGGCCGAGCGGTAGTAGGCGCGGATCAC
>JALVVO010000043.1 GCA_027023345.1 Thermaceae bacterium | reverse complement strand
CCTCGGCCCCTACCCCACCGCGATCGTGCGGCTCGTGGTGGGGCCCGGGACCTACGTGCGCGCCTTCGCCCGGGACCTCGGCGAGCGGCTCGGTACCAAGGCCTTCCTCTCGGGGCTCGTGCGCACCCGGGTGGGCCGGGTGGACCTCGCCCGGGCGGTGCCCCCCGAGCGGCTCCTCGAGGGCCGAATCCCCGAGGTCGAGGCCCTCCCCTTCCCCACCGTCGAGCTCGACCACACCGAGGTCCGGCGGGTGCTCGAGGGCGTCCCCCTGCCCATCCCCGCCAAGGGCCTGGTGGGCCTCACCGACCGCCGGGGGAACCTGGTGGCGGTGGCCGAGGGCGACGGCTTCAAGCTCAAGATCCGCCGGGTCTTTCGGCCAGCGGAAACCGGGTCTTGATCAAGGGGGACTTGAGCGCCACCGAGGTCCGGGTGCTCCCGAAGGCCCCGAGGTCCTCGATGATCCGCCGGAGGTCGTCGATCGAGCGGGCCACCACCCGGAGCACGAAGCTCGCCTCGCCGGTGACGAAGTAGCACTCCCGCACCTCCGGCGTGGCCTCGGCGTAGGCCCAGACCCGGGGGTAGCGCTCGGGGGTGGCGGCCACGGCGACGAGGGCGGTGACCGGGTAGCCGAGGACCTCGAGGTCGAGCCGGACGCCGTAGCCCCGGATCACCCCCTCGGCCTCGAGCCGCCGGACCCGCTCGGCCACCGCCGGCGGGCTCATCCCCACCCGGCGGGCGAGCGCGGCGAAGGAGAGCCGGGCGTCCTCCTGGAGGGCGTCGAGGATCGCGCGGTCGCGGGCGTCGAGTTCCACCTTTGGCATCGAAAGCATTCTCGGGGAAAAGCCGAAGAAAGGCAAACCTCATCCCGCGCAAGGCCTTCGATTTCCCCTTGGCTCACCGCCCCGATCCCCCTAACCTAAAACCCGAAGGGGGTCCGAATGAAAATCGGCGTACCCAAGGAGATCAAGCCCATGGAGTTCCGGGTGGCGATGACCCCGGGCGGGGTCGAGAGCCTGGTCCGGCGCGGCCACGAGGTCCTGGTGGAGAAGGGCGCTGGGGTTGGCTCCGGGATGCCCGACGCCGAGTACGAGGCCGCTGGTGCCCGACTCGTTTCCGCCGAGGAGGCCTGGGGGGCCGAGCTCGTCGTCAAGGTAAAGGAGCCCCTCCCCGAGGAGTACAAGTACCTCCGTCCCGGCCTCCTGCTCTTCACCTACCTCCACCTGGCGGCGAGCCGCGAGCTCACCGAGGCGATGGTGAAAAGCGGCGTCACCGGCATCGCCTACGAGACCGTCCAGCTCGAGGACGGCTCCCTCCCCCTCCTGGTCCCGATGAGCGAGGTCGCCGGCCGGATGGCGACCCAGGTCGGGGCCTACTACCTGGAAAAGCCCATGGGCGGCCGCGGCATCCTGCTCGGCGGGGTCCCCGGGGTGGCCCCGGCCTCGGTGGTGATCCTGGGGGGCGGCACCGTGGGCACCAACGCGGCCAAGATCGCCCTCGGGATGGGGGCGCAGGTCTACGTCCTCGACGTCAACCACCGGCGCCTGCAGTACCTCGACGACGTCTTCGGCGGCCGGCTCATCACCCTGACCTCGACCGAGGCCAACCTCAAGAAGGTGGTCCAGTTCGCCGACCTCCTGATCGGCGCGGTGCTGATTCCCGGGGCCAAGGCGCCGAAGCTCGTCACCCGGGAGATGGTGGCCTCGATGAAGGAGGGCGCGGTGATCGTGGACGTGGCGGTGGACCAGGGGGGCTGCGTCGAGACGATCCGCCCCACCACCCACGACGACCCCACCTACCTGGTGGACGGAGTGGTCCACTACGGCGTCGCCAACATGCCGGGGGCGGTGCCTCGCACCAGCACCTTCGCCCTCACCAACCAGACCCTGCCCTACGTCCTGAAGCTCGCGGAGAAGGGGCTCGAGGCGCTGAAGGAGGACCCCGCCCTCCTGAAAGGGCTCAACGTCCACGCCGGCCGGCTCACCCACCCGGCGGTGGCCGAGGCCTTCGGCCTTCCCTACACCCCGCCGGAGGAGGCCCTCGGGTAAGCTAGAGCCATTCGGGCACTCGCGTTCCTTTTCCTCTTCGGCCTCGCCCTCGCCGTCCCCTGGGCGGACGGCGAGGCGCTGGTCTACGGGCTCGAGTACCGAGGCATCGCCCTGGGACGCTTTCGCATTGAAGCCCACGCCCACGGAAGCGGGTGGCGCTTTAGGGGAACCCTATCGAGCCTTTCCCTGGCCAGGGCCGCGGGCTTCGACCTCGCCCTGTTCTCGGAGACCGGCGCCGGCCTCAGCACCCGCCGCTTCGAAAAGCGGATCCGCTCGCCGATCGAGGGCGAGATCCGGCTGGTCGCCGAGGTCGGCGACGAAGTCCGCGCCCGCCGCTACCAGAACGGCCGCCTCGCCGGAGGCTACCGCGCCCGCCTCGCGCGGGTCTGGGACGACCTCTCGCTGGTGTACCATATCCGGGTGCAGCCGCGGGCCGAGGCGCTCGCCTTCCTGGGGCTCTACGGCGTGGTCCGGGGGCCGCTCGCCGAACTCGGGCCGCGCCAGGTCCGGGTTCCGGCGGGGCGCTTTAAGACCCGCGCCTTCCGCTTCGACGAGCCCGCGGCCTTCTTCGAGCTCGACCTGAGCGAAGACGCGCGCCTGCCGGTCCGGATCGTCTTCGGCTACGGCAACGAGCGGGTGACCGCCCGTCTTTTAAGGCGCGAATAGCGGAGGACGACGATGCAAGGAAAGATCCAGGTCGAAGACGCGGCGCTCGCGGCCATCCTCGGCCTCGCCGCCCACGAGGTACCCGGGGTCGTGGGCATGAGCCCGGTGGGGTTGAAAGAGGGGCTCTCCCGCATCCTCGGCAAGCGCGAGGCCAAGGAGGGCGTGGTGGTGAAGCCCGACCCCGAAAAGCCCGGGGCCTACACCGCCGACCTCTACGTCGTGGTGGCCTTTGGCGTCAACATCCCCGCGGTGGTCGAGTCCATCGGCGAGCGGGTCGCCTGGGCGGCCCGGGAGCTCGCCGGCAAGGAGCTCTCCCGGGTGAAGGTCCACGTCACCGGGGTGAGCCGCGGCGAGGGCGAAGCATGACCGCGATGCGCCCGGAAAAGCTCGCCGAGGCGGTGCGCTACGCCACCGACTGGTTCGGCGTCTACGTCGAGGAGACGAACGCCTTGAACGTCTACCCCGTCCCCGACGGGGACACCGGCACCAACATGCACCTCACCCTGCAGTCGGTGCGGCGCGAGCTCGACGTCACCGACACGAGCAGGATGGACGAGGTCGCCCGGGCGCTCGCCTACGGCAGCCTGCTCGGGGCCCGGGGAAACTCGGGGGTGATCCTCTCCCAGATCCTGAAGGGCTTCGCCGAGGCGATCAAGGGGAGAAGCGCGCTCACCCCGGCCCTCCTCGCCCGGGCGCTTGAGGCGGGAGCAAAGGAGGCCTACCGGGCGGTGATGAAGCCGGTGGAGGGGACGATTCTGACGGTGGCCCGAGCCGCCGCCGAGGGCGCGAGGAAGGCGGTGGAGCTCGGGGTGGATACCCTCGAGGGCGTCCTCGCCGCCGCACTCAAGGAAGCGCGGGAGGCGCTCGAGAAGACCCCCGAGCTCCTCCCCGTCTTGAAGACCGCGGGGGTGGTGGACGCCGGGGGGATGGGCTACGTGCGGATGCTCGAGGGCCTCCTCGGCTACCTCGAGGACCGCCCCCTCCCCGAACCCCCCAAGGTCGAGCGCTACGCCCAGGAGGCCTTCGAGGAAGAGGAGTACGGCTACTGCACCGAGTTCTTGATGGAGGACGTCGGGGTCCCGATCGAGAAGATCCGCGAGGTGGTCGCCCCCTTCGGGGACTCGCTGCTCGTGGTCGGCGCCGAGGGCTTCGTCAAGGGCCACATCCACACCAACGACCCCGACGGCCTGCTCGCCGCCGTCGCCCGCTTCGGCCGGATGCGCCGCACCAAGGTCGAGGACATGAGCGAGCAGCACTCGGAGATCCTGGCCATGGTGGGCGCCGCCGAGGAGGCCCCTCCGCCCAGCGGGCTGGTGGCGGTGGCGCCGGGCTGGGGGCTGGCC